>JBGVQR010000017.1:0-30628 GCA_045127605.1 Candidatus Limimorpha sp.
TTTGTTCCAAGATGAGTTGTACATCAATGCAAATCATGCAAGTATGTAGAAATCAGAACAGTTGCCAACTCATTACCTCGTTCTTGAACTTTCCGCATAAACTTTTTATTCTTAGCGGATTATGAGATTATTCCAAAAATATGATATATCTTTGTGGGATAATTTTTTAATCACAATCTAAAATTAATGACTATGAAAAAACTCTTTTTAGTATTAGGATTAGTTACAGTCTTATTAGCAAGCTGCTGTAACAACAATCAAAAAGGTGCAAAATGCAACAAAGCTGAACAAAAATGCGAACAAAAATGCGATAAGCCATGTGATAAAACATGTGATAAAGCACAAGCTTGTGAACAAAAATGTGACAAACCTTGCGACAAGCCATGTGACAAACCATGTGACAAAGCACAAGCTTGTGAACAAAAATGTGACAAACCATGTGACAAGCCATGTGATAAAGCACAAGCTTGCGAAAAGAAATGCGACAAACCTTGCGACAAACCATGTGACAAAGCACAAGCTTGCGAAGCACAGAAAGCAGCATGCGAACACCAACATCAACATGGAGAATGCAACCATCAACATGGTGCAGCTAATTAATTTCAAGACGAAAACATTTTTCATCTAAAATAGTTTATAAAGCGGATTCGTTCCGCTTTTTTTGTTTATATTTTTATAATTAATTTTGTTTTTCGTGTATAAAAAAAAAGTAACTTTGCGTGTTAAAAGTGAAACTTGAAAAGTGAAGCTTAATTCAACTAATTATATCTAAAAAGTATACATTATGGCAGAAAAAAAATTTATGACATGTGATGGTAACTGCGCTGCAGCTCACGTCTCATATATGTTCAGTGAAGTCGCTGCGATTTATCCTATTACACCATCATCACCAATGGCAGAATATGTTGACGAATGGAGTGCAGCAGGCAGAAAGAATATCTTTGGAGAAAATGTCAAAGTCGTTGAAATGCAATCTGAAGCTGGTGCAGCTGGTGCTGTTCACGGCTCATTACAAGCTGGTGCATTAACCACCACATATACAGCATCACAAGGTCTCTTGTTGATGATTCCTAATATGTACAAAATAGCTGGTGAATTACTTCCTGGCGTTTTCCACGTCTCAGCACGTGCTTTGGCAGCACAAGCATTGTCAATCTTCGGTGACCACGCCGACGTTATGAGTGCTCGCCAAACAGGTTTCGCTCTTTTAGCAACAGGCTCAGTACAAGAAATCATGGACCTCGCTCCAGTGGCTCACCTCGCAGCTATCGAAGGTCGCGTTCCTTTCATGCACTTCTTCGACGGTTTCCGTACATCACACGAAATCCAAAAAGTTGAAGCAGCAGACCAAGACGAGATAGCAAAGCTCATCAACTGGAAAGCTCTTAAAGAATACCGCGAACGTTCTTTAAATCCAGAACACCCTGTAACACGCGGTACAGCACAAAACCCAGACATATATTTCCAAACACGCGAATTGCAAAACAAATACTACTATGCTCTTCCTGACATAGTAGCAAAATATATGAAAGAAATGAGCAAGATTACCGGACGTAAATATGCTCCTTTCACATACTATGGCGCACCAGATGCTACAAACATCATCATCGCTATGGGTTCTATCACCGACGTCATCAAGACTGTCGTTGACAAACTTAACGCAGAAGGCAAGAAAGTCGGTTTGGTCAGCGTTCACCTCTATCGTCCTTTCAGCGTGAAATATCTCTTGGACGTAGTGCCTGACACAGTAAAACGTATCTGCGTTTTAGACAGAACAAAAGATACTGGCGCTAACGGCGAACCTCTCTACTTAGACGTTGTTGAAGCTTATAACGATTTGTTCAGACACCACAGCACACACTTGCCACATATCATTGGCGGTCGTTATGGCTTGTCATCAAAAGACACAACACCAGCTCACATCTTGTCAGTATTCAAGAATTTAGAACGTCCAGAACCACGTAACAGATTCACCATCGGCATCAACGATGACGTCACATTCGGTTCTCTCCCTATGCTTCCTGAATTCTCAATCCTTCCTGAAGGAACATTCGAAGCTAAGTTCTACGGCCTTGGCGCTGACGGCACTGTAGGTGCTAACAAGAATTCCATCAAGATTATCGGCGACAATACAAATAAATACAGCCAAGCTTATTTCGACTATGACTCAAAGAAATCAGGCGGTTACACATGTTCACACCTCCGTTTCGGCGACAAGCCAATCTTGGCTCCTTATCTCGTAGGTACACCTGACTTCGTAGCAGTTCACGTACCTTCATACTTAAGCAAATATGACTGCTTACGCGGTTTGAAAGACAACGGAACATTCCTCTACAACTCACCATGGGACGTAGAAGAAACAAAGAATCACCTTCCAAACTTCGTAAAGAAATATTTGGCTGTACATAATATTAATATGTACATCATCGACGCTACTAAGATTGCTGGCGAAATCGGCTTAGGCAACCGTACAAATACAATCCTCCAATCAGCATTCTTCAAGATTTCAGGCGTTATCCCTTACGACCTCGCTGTCGAACAAATGAAGAAATTCATCGTGAAGTCATACGGCAAGAAAGGTGAAGACATCGTCAAGATGAACTTCGCAGCTGTTGATCGCGGCGGTGAAATCACAAAATTGGAAATCCCAGCAGAATGGGCTAAATTAAGCTGCAAGCCTGACTTCGTATTAGAACCATTGAAAGACGCTCCTGAATTCATCAACAAAATCATGCGTCCAATGACTGCTCAGTTAGGCAACGACCTTCCTGTCAGCACATTCGAAGAAATCATCGATGGTACATTCCCAGCTGGTACAACAGCATACGAAAAACGTGGCGTCGCTACATTCGTACCAGAATGGAAATCAGAAAACTGTATCCAATGTAACCAATGTTCTTTAGTATGTCCTCATGCAGCTATCCGTCCTGTCGTCATGACTGACGAAGAGTTAGCCAACGCTCCTGAATCGATGGAAACCGTCGATATCAAGATGCCTAAAGAATTAGCAGGCATGCACTTCCGTATGCAAGTTTCTGTAATGGACTGTACAGGCTGCGGCAACTGCGCCGATGTTTGTCCAGCTAAAGAAAAAGCTTTGGTAATGCAGCCATTCGAAAGCCAACTCAAACAAGCTGAAAACTGGGAATACGGTCAACATAAAGTGACATATAAAGACGAACTCATCGACAAATACGCTAACATCAAGAACAGCCAATTCGCTCAGCCATTGTTCGAGTTCTCTGGCGCTTGTGCCGGATGCGGTGAGACACCATATATCAAGACTATCACACAACTCTTCGGTGAAAGAATGCTCGTAGCTAACGCAACAGGTTGTTCTTCAATCTACGGCGGTTCAGCTCCTTCAACTCCATACTGCAAGAACAACAGAAGCGGTAAGGGTGTTGCTTGGGCTAACAGCTTGTTCGAAGATAATGCTGAATTTGGTCTCGGTATGCAAACTGCAACAAACAAACTCCGCGACCGCGTCGAACGCATAATGAAAGAAGCTATCTATGAATGTAACTGCTGCTCATCAGAATTGAAAGCTCTCTTCCAACAATGGATTGACAACCGCGAAAACGGCCAGGTGACAGAAAAACTCGCTCCACAAATCATCGAAATGGCAGGCAAATGCGATTGCACATACTGCAAACAAATCGTTGAGTTGAAAGACCACTTGGTCAAGAAGTCACAATGGATTATCGGCGGCGACGGTTGGGCATACGATATCGGATTCGGTGGTTTAGACCACGTATTGGCATCAGGTGAAGACGTCAACGTTCTCGTCCTCGACACTGAAGTTTATTCAAACACTGGCGGTCAGTCATCAAAAGCTACTCCAACAGGTGCTGTCGCTAAGTTCGCTGCTTCAGGCAAGAAATTACGCAAGAAAGACCTCGGTATGATTGCTAAGAGCTACGGCTACGTCTACGTCGCACAAGTTGCAATGGGCGCAAACCAAGCTCAATATCTCAAAGCTATCAAAGAAGCTGAAGCATATCCTGGACCATCACTCGTTATCTGCTATGCTCCATGTATCAACCACGGCATCAAAGTCGGCATGGGTCGTACACAACACGAAGAGAAATTAGCAGTCGAATGCGGTTACTGGCATCTCTACCGTTACAACCCAGCTGAAGAAGAAGCAGGACAAAACGGTTTCCACTTGGATAGCAAAGAACCAGACTGGAGCAAATTCCAAAACTTCATCATGGGAGAAGTACGTTACAACTCATTGGTTAAGATGTTCCCAGAAGAAGCAAAAGAATTGTTCGCTAAGACTGAACAATATGCAAAACTTCGCTACGAAGGATATAAGAAATTAAGCGAAGGAAAATAAGGAACTGAGGATCTGAGGATCTGAGGGACTTGAGGAACTAAGGAACTTGAGGAACTAAGGAACTGAGGATCTAAAGAATTAAGGAAATTATAAGGACTCTGGAATTCTGGAATGGAATTTCAGAGTTTTTTTATATATAAACAACAAAGACTTCCCTCAACTCCTAACTCCTAACTCCTAACTCCTAATTCCTAACTCCTAATTCCTAATTCCACTAAAACATTCCTCCGACTTCTTTGTCTTACTAGATAAACTTACTATCATGAAACAGATTCTTTTTATCATCGGCTCATTTAGAAAAGCCTCTTTCAACCGACAACTCGCAAAGATTGCAGAAGATTTGCTCAAAGACAGATTCAAAATCTCTTATCTTGAATTCAACGAAATCCCATATATGAATCAGGATTGGGAAGTCAAAGGTCAAAGTCAACACCTGACTCAAGAACAGGAGCGTATTCATCGAATCCGTCAGGAGATACTCAAAGCCGACGGCATCTGGATTTTCACACCGGAATATAATCAGAGTTATCCAGGATTGTTGAAAAACCTCTTCGACTGGCTGTCACGACCTATGGATATTTCCAACTTCACCAACCCTACTGCTGTTCAAGGAAAGAAAGTCACAGCAAGCGGTGTTGGCGGCAGAAATAAAACGAAATCGTGCCGAGAGAAACTCAACGAACTTCTAGAATATATCAAAATGGATGTGATGAAAGAACCACAAGCAGGCATAGCTCTCGGCATGGAAGCCTGGGTCAAAGGCGAATTTCATCTCACAGAAGAACAGCTCAACGAACTGAAAATACAAGCAGAAAAATTCGTGGAATTTATAAAGTAAAGATGTGATTTTAACCAATCACATCTTTCACCTTATTTATTTCAAGGAATGTATTGCCGCCACCTTGTCCCAGACTTCCACTCAGATACGCGACTTTATCTTCCAACGTGACATATTTCTTCTGAAGCAAGAGATGAACTGCCTCTACATACAATTCTTGTGACGACAAATCTCTATATTCAGAAAAAGGTATCACGCCATAACTAAGAGACAACAATCTATGGACCTTATCATTAGAGCACAAAGCGATGACAGGATTTGGTCCACGGAAGGCCGACAAGTTACGTGAAGTCTTGCCCGTCACCGTGTCTGTTATTATACATTTAACGCCAAGATGTTCCGTCGCCTCAATGGCATTCTTTGAAAGAAATCCCGTAACATCGTCCAATCCACACAACGGTATTTCTATATCATTTTCGTGAATCTTGTCCTGCTCTGCCTGTTCTGCGATAGTAGTCATCGTCCTCACCGCTTCCAAAGGATATTTTCCCGAAGCCGTCTCCCCGCTCAGCATCAGCGCATCGGTGCGATAATATATCGCATTCGCCACGTCTGTCACCTCAGCGCGTGTAGGACGCGGATTCTTTATCATAGTATGAAGCATCTGCGTCGCCACGATAACCGGTTTCTTGGCAAGGACACACTTGCGGATAATCTTACGCTGAATGCCCGGAATATGTTCTATCGGAACCTCTATGCCGAGGTCTCCACGAGCAATCATAATGCCGTACGAAACATCAATAATCTCATCAATATTATCAACACCTTCCTGATTTTCAATCTTGGAGATAATCTGTATGTCGCTATGACATTCATCAAGGATATCTTGAACAGCTTTCACATCTTCCCTATTTCTTACAAAAGAATGCGCAATGAAATCAATGTCTTCCTCTATTGCCAGTTTTATGTTCGTGACATCTTTCTCAGTAAGTGCCGGCAAATCAATATGAACTCCCGGAACATTGACGCTCTTGCGTGAACCAAGACGTCCGTCGTTTTGAACCTCAACGAAAAGACATTCATCGGTCTTGTCAACGACTTTCATACAAAGTTCTCCGTCATCGAAAAGAATATTATTTCCGACATTCAAATCTTTAACGAAATCAGAATAAGTGACACAAACCATTTCTGGAGTACTTACACCCAACGGATTGCCACAAATCTTCAAACTATCGCCAGTCTTAAAGAAGATATTTTCCTCCACAGACGTAGTTCTAATCTCAGGTCCTTTGGTGTCGATAAGAATCGCAAGATGAGGTGACACCTCTCTCACATTATTTATGACTTTTCTAATGCCTTCTGATGTCGCATGAGCAGTATTGATTCTCACGACATTAACACCAGCCTCATATAATTCTCTAATAAAATCGACATCACAACGAAGGTCACTTATCGATGCTACTATCTTAGTCTGTTTCATAAAATATCATTATTGTTTTATAACAAACAAATGTACAAAAGTATTCCCCGAAATACAATAAAACAAATTCATTTTAACAAAATAATTCGTATTTTTGCGCCATAACTAAAACACATAGCAATTATGATAGGTTTCATTATTTACATTGTAGGTATCGTTCTTTGTGTTAAAGCTATCCTTGAAGTTTTCAACACGAACATTTCAATTGTAGGTAAAGTAATAACAGTCGTTTTATTACTCGCAACAAGCTGGGTAGGATTAGCAGTTTATTATTTCTACGCAAAGAATCACTTAACAGAATGGTTTAAGTAAAAATTAAAGGGACGCAAACTGTCCCTAATTTGTTTCATTATGGATAAGAAAGAACTAAGAACTCAAATAAAATCATTAAAGAAACAACATTCTAAAGAAGAACTGCTTGAACAGTCACAGTTGATTCTTAATAAATTAGAAAACAACAAATCATTTATCGACGCTAAGATAGTGATGCTTTACAGCTCGCTTCCTGATGAAGTAAACACTCATGCTTTCTTGGAGAAATGGCGTGATGAGAAGAGAATCATACTTCCTACTGTCGTCGGTGATGACATCATCCCAGTAGAGTTAAAAAAAGGCACCGACTTTGCAATCGGTGACTTCAATATCTTAGAACCACAAAATGAGGAATATACTGGCGACTATGATTTAATCGTCGTTCCTGGTGTTGCCTTCGACAGAAACGGCAACCGCATAGGACGCGGCAAAGGCTACTACGACAGATTTCTCTGCAAGCACCTTGATGTCAATCGTATCGGAATATGCTTCGACTTCCAGCTCGTCAACGAAGTCCCTACAGAAGACAACGACATCAGAATGGATGAGGTGGTTTCTTTGTAATCAGAAACTAAATCCGATTCCCAAATTTACTGGAACCAGACTTTCAGTGCTATATTTTTGATTGAAGAACTGTGTCAACCCTGCTCTACCAAAGATTACGAAATCTTTAAAACTCAAGACTGCCAATGCATTGACACCAAAGGGATTGTAAGCAAGATTATCTGAAACTGTGTATTTGCCACCTTTTTCAAGCTTCACTTTCGACTTCATTTCGAAACGCCATTCAAATTCAGGGCCGAAAGAGAATGCCATTTTATTGCCACCTATTCTCCATTGCAACTGAGCATTGACAGGCAAGCGAAGACTCCAATAACGCAGATAGCTTTTCTTGATATCTCCTTTATCTATAATATTTTCAAAACCATCAGGTACAACTTCACCATCGTTGCCATAATAAAAATATGTGCTGTTAGGAGAATTGCTACCAGGATGGCTATAAGTTCCCAAAAAACAATCTAAGTGATTGTACGTATTTGATATTCCGAATGCAGCTGTCAATCCAAAAGTGTTTTTCTTATTCTTGCACAATTTAATCTGAGAGAAATAAGAACCCCATTCAAACGAACTTGGCTTCTGGCGTACCAACGTCAAATGATTTGTTCCTACCAATGTTGAATATGCATAATATATTGTAGGATAAATTGGTTCAAAGTAACGGAATTTTAATTTGGGAGTCTTGTCATCTTCCGAATCACTGTCATCTTTGATAAATGTAGGATTTATTGGGACATTGATGGTAACGTTCCTTCTCTCGGTCTTACTAACGATATTGTTTTCATAACGGCTTTCATAATAAGGATTTTTCTCAAATTCACCATCCTCAGTGACAGAATACACGTTAATTTTCAATCCGTTAAAACTATCAACTATCTTTACCTTATTGTTGTTTATAAGAACCTCAACATTATTACCATTGGCAATCACTATGGTGTCGTTTTTTGTTTCTTGTGAAAAAACATTTACAACCAAAGTAATTAAAATCGAAACTAATACTATTCTTTTCATATCATTAAATTTTAAATTATTTTATTCATTCCTTAATTCAAACTCAAGATCTCCATATCGTATGTCTATCTTTACATGACGAATATCGTTGCTTCCGTTATAATCTCCAATTATCGTTGTCTCATCATCTTTCTTGATATATCTCATTGCTGTATCTTCAAGAAAAACACTTTCCACATCAGCATGTAGAGCTGCAATATTATATGAAAATTTATGAGATTCTTTGAATATGACACTAACATCAGAGTATTCGGTTTTTATGTCAATAAGTTCAAAATCATGATGCACTTTGTTTATTTCGATATCACCATATCTTGAAGTGAAATTGATTTTCTTTAAAAGATAATCTATTTCAACATCGCTATAAGAATTATCCATTGTCAAATCCTTGACGTTTTTTAAGTATGTGTCGCTATATTGCAGTTTAAGATAGGCGGCTTCAATATCAGAACATGAAATATCTGAGTATTGACAAAATGCCTTCAACGATTGTATGTCACCAAACTTACCGTTACCGTATTGAATATTGACATTAACATCATTTCCTGTGTTGACACGAATATTGCCGTAACGTATTTTAGCATCAACTTTATCCGCATATTTTATTTTAGCATTGCTATAAGCAAGATTCATCTTATTGTCGCCGAACAGACTGTCGATTGAGAAATTACCGTAATCCAAATCCAAGTCAAGATATCTATTGAGTTTATCAACATTGACATTGCCATAAGCATTATGAATTACAAGGAATATATTTCTAGGAATCATGATATAATAATCAATCTGAAACTCAACATTATTCATCCTACTAGGTATAACAGTCTTCGCCATTATCTCTTTGTTGGCTTGAGAATTTTCAAAGTCTATATCAATCTGATACAGCTGTTCTTCAGCTTTTTGCTCCTTATTTGACTTAACTATTATCTCGACATGAAAACTGATATGATTTTCATTCCATGTGGAAATCTCATAGTCGCTATACTTACCTAAAAGATTAAGTGTATAATTTTCACCAGCATCAAAGTTAGCGTCGATGATTCTCTTCTTAGTGTATTTATAATTATTGTTAAACTCCTTATCTGGCGAACCTTCTGCAAAGCTAAACGAAACAACAAAACACAGCAGCAATGTAAAAACCAGCTTTGCCAATGACCAACGGTCAATCGTCATCATCTTAGTTTTCATAATTATTCCTCCTTATTTTTATTGAGTTTTATATATATCGAATTTAATGTCTGCAGTTTATTATTATAAATTTGCGACGTTATTGCGAGTTGTTTCTCTTCGGGCAAAGGAGCAATTTCAGCGAACACCTCTGTGGTATGATTCATGCTTTCTATCAACATATTGATTTCGTTTCTTGTCGAATCATCTACATTATCCAAGATATCTTCAAGCAACATAATCGTCTTGTCAAGCTGTTGCTCATACAACCTTCTCATTTCAACGACCTTCTCATTTTCATTATAAAGATTAGGTTTAATATTATCTTGTTCGCCAAGAATCAATAAGGCAAGTATTACAGCTGCTGCCGCAGAAGAAATGCCGAACCAGACACGTCGAATTATTGGCTCAGTTTCGTTGCGTTTTTGAAGTTTCATAGCAAAACGTTCCTGATGACCAGCAGGTAACTCAACCATAAACTTGTTCTTGTTATCTTTTATATAGTTTTCCATATTATAAAGTATTCTATTTCTTAAGCACCTAATTCTCTCTTAAGTTTTTCTTTCGCCCTTACGTATTGCGACCTAACCGACGACGGCTTGATATCTAATATTCCAGCTATGTCAACGAAATCAAGTTCATCAATGAGATGAAGATATAAAACCATTCTGTATCCATCGGGAAGCAGATCGATTTTTTCTTTTATTAAATCTATAGAAAACGAAGGCTCATCATTATCATCATCGTACTGACCGATAACTTCATTTTCTATTTCGGTAAAGAAAGGTATTTTGCTATGTTTGCGATACCAATCGATGCTTTTGTTGACAGCTATCTTCTTTACTAGAGAGATAAAATCTTTTTCCGTTCCAAGAAATCTGTCTATATTGTCAAATGCTTTTAAGATAGAATCTTGCATTATCTCTTCAGCATCGAATTCATTCTTCACAATATGGAGACTTGCATTATAAACCGGCATCGCACAAATGTTGTATAACTCCATCATCGCTTTGGAGTTACTACGCTTGCACTCTTTCAACAAATCTTCAAATCTCGACATATTTCTTGCATTTTACACTCATTTAACGTAGACTTTGAAAATTTGCTGCATGAAATCTACAATATTCTAAAGTTTTTCTTACTCCTCGCTGAACATCACCGCTCTATTCAACAACTGATTAAACTCTAGTGAAGTCTTGAATTCTTCCAAAGCCCACTCTATCAATTTGTCGCTATAAAGCATTCCTTCTGGAAGTGTCTGGACCAGATTATATTGTTTAAGTCTGAGAAGATAATCGTAAGGACTGTCTTTTGGAAAATCTTTTGGAGTCTTGCTGAGGCTGCATGACGTATCTAAGGTAAAGTTCTTCGCTTTTTCGATAGCCTTTTCAAAAGCGGCGCCATCGTAGCAGATGTCTTCTCTTATGTTTTTAAGTGCGTTTTTGTCTGGATTCCACAAGCCCGTGAACAAACCATTGCAGCCAAGATATTCTGCATCTTCGCCTTCAAAGTGAAGATAGTAGCCAGCGAGTCCCGATTTCTTTCCATTAGGGCATACATAAATTCCCATGTGTGTTTTGTAAGGACGCTTGTCGGGCGAGAAACGTATGTCGCGATAAATACGATAGGTGCAATCGCTCACGCTGAGGTTCTTAACAGAAGAATCGAATTTAGAGATACCCTCGATGAGTTCAACGGTCATATTATTAATACGTTCTTGCGCTTTGAGATACAAATCTTTATTTTCTTGAAACCAAGGGCGGTTATTATTCATCAAAACGCCATTGAGAAATGTCATCACATCTTTCATAAAAAAAAACTATCTTTTGTGCAAAGATAGTTTTTTTTAAAATTCAGAAATTCAAAATTTCAAAACTTCAAAATCTTCTGATATTCTGAGTTTTTGAAATTTTGAGATTTTGAGCTTCTATTAGAATTCTAAAGTTTTAACCTCAGTCTGTGGAACGAAGTCGAATGGTTCGTATTTAAGAAGTTGCATAGCAGCGAATTTCTTGTCTTTTGAATGAACGACATAAAGCTGAACATTACCTTCATCGACTCTCTTGAATTTCTCTATCGAATTATAGTCAGCATTGTCGATGGCGTTTTTAAGGTTATAGAAATCAGCGGTATCGAAATAAAGCTGACGTTTTATTATTGGAGAATTAGTCTTGACATATACCTCGCTGTTAATCTTGGCAATCATCAAGAATATAGCAACAGCTACTATCGCGATGCCGAAGAAAATCATTGATGATGAAATCATATTGCTTTCGATATTGCCAGAGTATATAAACAAGAAGCAGCCCAAGCCGATTAAAACAAGACCTAATAATAATGATGTTACGTTAAATTTCTTTTCTATTAATTCAAATTGTGTGTTTTGGATATTGTTTGTCATGATTTTTTAAATTTAATTGTTAATGATAATAAGACAACGGACTATAGTCAACAGACTACAGACCTAAATAAAAAGCATAGAGTCTCGGAGTCTCAACGACTCGGTGACTCGGTGACTCGGTGACTTAAATAATAAGGTGTCTTACTATAACAATCAAATCATCCTTCGATGACAAAGGAAAGGAGTATTTTATATTGTAGTTTTTGGTCGGTTGCACTTCTGAGGAGAAGCGTTTCAAAAGGATGTTGTTTATTAGATTTTGTTGTGTTTTCTTCTGTGATGTAATAAGTCGGAACGACGGCAATGGAAGTGAGTTCTGCAATTCCGGAACGATGGTCTTGTCGGAAGCAGCATCAAAAATTAGCTCGATGTCCGACTGCTGACTATCAACAATGCAAGCTTCTTCCGTTTCATAAACTTTAACAAATGAAGAAACATCAGCTTTAGTGTAGAAAGCCAGCGTGATAAACAATAGCGATATTATCGTCAAAATCTGTTTCTTCATATCGTTAAAATGATGTTACAAAGATAACACTTTTTCTGCGATTTTGTTGCATTTTTTAAGTCGCAAAGTCATAGAGTCGCAGAGTCGCAGAGTTCTTTGAGTCTTTGCGTCTTTAAGACTTCACAAACCCAAAGCTCCATCTCTGACCTTTGAAAGTCTTAGGGATATAGAGCCTGATTTCGTTATTACCTTTTTTAAGGTTTATCGTCACAGGCTCGCGCATCCAGTAGAACTGCTCGTCGGTATAAGGCATTTCTTCTTCTGGACGATGCCATGTGTTGTAGTGGAATTTATATTTCTCTGGTTCGTTCCATTGCTGTGAAGGGAAATATTCCTCTCCATTGACGAAAAGACGTCCGTTGTTTTCCCACCTGCCTTGCGGTCCGATGCCGCCAGAGATTCTGTTGGAACGAGCAGCTGCTTCAAAACCAACCCATGCTTCTATCGTTGCATCTTCTTCAGAATAAATCTCAGTGACAGCCCAAGCAGAGACAGTATCACCTATATTAATATCATCAGCTCTGCAAAGGTCATCAACATCGACAGCACCGCCTCTAGCTTCTAACTCAATGCTATCAGCTATACTTATTTTCCATGCTGTTGCCGCATTAGGATTCCAACGCACGTCATGACCTGAAACCAGATTATCTTTATGATATGACATCTTATCTTCAAAAGCCACGAGTGCTTTCCAAGAGCCTTCGCCACCGTTCCAGAAACGTTCGGAATATGTCATCATGCCGTTAATCATGCCGTTATGTAGAGCGATGCGTGTTTTGTCATCGACGCGCACGTCATTCCAGAGACATAATATTCCGCCTAGTGCATTGGCAGTATCAGGCACATCCTGAGCACATGCCTTATGGAGAAACACCTTATTTGTGAAATATATAGGGTCGTAATAGTTGAGATAACCCATGAAAGAATCCACATATTTGCCACCTTTTTTGGCACTTGCCGCATTAGAGCCGGCGGCGGTGTTCCATATCTGACGCACTGTAGTAGAGTCTGATGGCAGACCTGGATCCCATGCCATCGCGATACGATTGTGTTTCTTGCAAAGCTCTTCAGTAAACTTCATAAAACCTTTGGGGTCGGCGATGTACACCTCGTCAGAACCTATGTGAAGATAAGGACATATCGAAACTGGGATTTCATTACAAAACTCATCGATACATTTTTCTAACACTTTCATGCCTTCTTCTGAATCCATGCTGAAACCAAATGCGTTTCTGAAATAAGCAGAATGTCCTGGCATGTCAATCTCAGGCATCACGGTGATTCCACGTTCTTTGGCATAAGCTATCAACTCACGTATTTCATCGTAGGTATAAAACTTTCCGCAGTCACGACCTGGACGTTGATATTGAGGGTCATTAAGTTGTGGATAAACCTTACATTCTATTCTCCATGCAGGATTGTCGGTGAGATGCCAGTGGAAGTAATTTATTTTGTATAAAGACATCAAATCGATGGTTTCTTTCAACATTTCTAATGTCTGGAAGTTACGGCCAGTGTCGTGCATGAAACCTCTGAAAGGATACACCGACCAGTCGTGGACCTCGACATCGGGAACGCGACCTTGTTTATCTTGAATCTGCGCCAGAGTCTGTCTCGCCCACACCTCATTACCCTCTATTATGACATTGCCATTCTCTATCTTAAGATAATACTCATCTTTATTTTGAGGATATGACAAATGATTGTCGGTTTCAAGAATTGTCACATCATTTATTTCATGCAATTTATCATTATTCAACAGAAACTCTTTCGGACTTGGAATGATATTTTCCTTATGGAAAACGTCTTTTTCGACACATGAAAAAAGAGTTATACCAACTAAAATCAAAGGCAATATTTTCTTCATAAAAAAACTTTTGCACAAAACTAATAAAATTATCAATGGACTTAAAATCCAATCATAATTTATTGTACTTTTGCACGATTAAAAAAACACACTATGAAATTCAAAATTGATTTTAGAGAAATTCTCAATTATGTAGCAACAAAGAAGTTCTGGATTGAACTGATTATCATGACAGTAGGTATGATAGTAACAGCATGTGCAGTTTACTACTTCCTCGTACCAAGTAAGCTTATCATCGGAACGATATCAGGTCTTTCTATCGTTATCAGCGGTATCTGCGAGAAATTCTTCGGATTCCCACTCAACGTTTCAACAGTAATCTTTGTAATCAACGCTATCCTTTTGGTTTTAGCTTATATCCTTATCGATAAGGAATTTGGTATCAAGACTGTTTATACAGCTCTCATCTTGGGACCACTAATCGGAGTTTTGGAAAAATATTTACCATACGAAAACTTCATTTCAACAACATCAGAAATCCCTTCAATCATGGGTGACCTCTGGCTTGACCTCTGCTGCTTCGTATTATTATTAAGCTTGGCTCAAGCTGTGTTATTCAAGATTAATGCCTCAACAGGTGGTCTCGACATCTTGGCAAAAATCGTTAATAAATATTTACACTTCGACATCGGCACCTCAGTGTCAGTCGCTGGTTGGATTATCTGCTGTACAGCTTTCATGATTAACGATGCTCGTTTAGTTATCATCGGTTTGATTGGTACATGGATTAATGGTTTGGTTGTTGACTACTTCACAGCAAGCTTCAACAGAAGAAAGAGAGTCAGCATCATCTCAAACCAACACGAAGAAATCAGACAATTCATCGTCAACGATATCTCACGCGGTGTCACTATCTATAATGTAAAAGGTGGTTATAGTGGTGAAGACAAAGTGAAACTCGAAGTTCTTTTGTCAACAGACGAGTTCTCAGATTTGATGAAATATATCAATGATAACGAAATCAATGCTTTCATCACAGCAGGTAACGTAAGTGAGGTTTACGGTCTCTGGGGTGACAAGAACAGACGCAAAAGCATTCAAAAATAAAACACTAAGCCGCTGATTAAGCGGCTTTTTTTTGTACCAGTTTTTGTCCACGAAAAAGCACTAATCAGCACTAAAACTTTTCGTGATGTTTCGTGAAATTTCGCGGATATCTTTTTTATCCACGAAAAAGCACTAATCAACACCAAAACTTTTCGTGATGTTTCGTGAAATTTCGCGGATGTCTTTTTATCCACGAATAAACACTAATCCAACACTAAAATTTTCGTGAGAATTCGTGAAATTTAGCGGATGTCTTTTTATCCACGAATAAACACTAATCAACACTAAAACATTTCGTGAGGTTTCGTGAAATTTCGCGGATGCTTTTTATCCGCGAACAAACACTAATCGAACACTAAAACTTTTCGTGAAATTTCGTGAAATTTAGCGGATGTCTTTTTATCCACGAAAAAGCACTAATCAGCACTAAAACATTTCGTGACGTTTCGTGAAATTTCGCGGATGTCTTTTTATCCGCGAACAAACACTAATCGAACACTAAAACATTTCGTGACGTTTCGTGAAATTTCGCGGATGTCTTTTTATCCACGAATAAACACTAATCAAACACTAAAACATTTCGTGAGGTTTCGTGAAATTTCGCGGATATCTTTTTATCCACGAATAAACACTAATCAAACACTATAACTTTTCGTGAGGTTTCGTGAAATTTCGCGGATGTTTTATTTAGCAGACAAATATCTCTTCCAGATTTTTTTCAAGACTTTCTTCGTATCGCCTTGTGGTTCATCGGAATAATTTAAACTCTTATCAAGAGACCATTCTCGTTCCATTGCGAACCAACCTTCTTCCGGCGATTGCAAATCATTCTCAAAGAAATACTCCCATCGTGGATAGTAAAAATCCTTTAACATTCCGCCCCAGGCTCTATAAGAATAATCACGCAAGCCACCTTGGTTAGCATTGATTTCATCGCCCCATGTCGTTATCAGAGTACGAGCATTATTGAGTTCCAGCCAATCCTTATCAGACTCCGTCGTTCCATCCACTTCATCAGCGACAGCACGCGCCATCTGCGTCCACTGACCTAACATGAAATTCTCGTTTGTATTGAGTAATTTATCAATATCTTTTATCAAAGTCAAGAATATCTTACATTTAGAGTCAAAGTCAGTGTCAGAGTTCTCATACGATTTCTTAATATCTTTTAACAAAAAATAAGCATAATCCATCAAAGCCTGACGCGATATTTCAATCAAATCGAAAGTATAATTCTCTCCCGACAAATCAGCTTCCAGCAACAGACGAGCAGCTTCTCTGACATCATCAGGATTGTAAAAAATTTCCGTTCCGCCCCATGACGAGACTCTATCAACTGTAAGCGAAGGTCGAGCACAGACCACAGCCTCGTGCGGACCTTGAAGCGAGGTCTTGCAATCCAACGCCGAGTTTCTCAACAACTCCCAAGCTTGCTGAGCGTACTCATTCTCCACGCCATAACGACTTATGGTATAATTACGCATCCATTCTTCAGCATCAGGTTTCTCATCATGCCAAGGCAATTCAAATAAAATGTCGTATAAAACGGGTACAGAACCGATTGCCTCAGGAGTTGCACCTATTCCTTTTATGTTGGAATGTGAATTTTTATTTTCAAAATAACCATCTATCACACCATTGAAACGTCCCATGAAGCCAGAGCGACCACCGAAGTTAGGCAACATACAATAGACGGCGTCATGGCCTTTATATTCACCGAAATGCGTGTGCGCCGTCGAAAACAAATCAAGTATTATTAAATCGCCATGCGCCACTTGGTCAAGTACATAATACTGTTCAGCATTCCACTGCCAATATTGAATCACCCATTTCTCATTGATGTCGTCATTCGCTGCATACATAGCATCAGCGATGGCTTTATACGCAGACGCCACGTCAATATCAGTTGTATTTGCACCCTCGTGAAACGGGTCCATGCTGTAATATTGCGAGGTTTCCATCACCTCCGCAAGTACCTTATAATAGTTGGCAGCCATCGTCTTGAAATCGTCGGTATTAGGATTCAAGATATGAGGACGAGTAAATCCACACCAGTCGCCTTGTGAGTTTGCCGATATTCCAGTCTTTTCAGTAAAATCACTTGGCACCATGCCACTGAATCCAGGAAGCACTGGCTGCATGCCGAGTTCTCGCATTCTGTCGCAAATCTTTTTAGCAAGTTTTTCCTGACGTTCATACCACCAATCAGGATTAGGACCACCCCAAGACTCAAGGTTATTCATCCCCCACCAAGCCTGAAAACAAGGTCCCGCAATGAAATCGTTTGCTTCTTCGGCAGTGTAATTGTAATATTCTGTTAACAATCTCTTCCAAACCACATCGAGACCAACGATTTGCAAAGGCATATTGATTCCGTGCAACGCCATCCAATCGATTTCCTTTTCCCAACGCTCCCAAGTCCAAGTTGACATCGAATATGAGAAAGTACAATAGTTTAGATAATAACGATAGTCGGCAGAACATATATGACGTTCTTCTTTCTCAGGAATTGGGAAATCATAATTCTCGATATCGTCTATTGTCAGTTGATTCCAAGATATATTTATGTTTGCATAATGATTCAGATACCAATTGACACCTGTCGTTATTGCCAAAATAGAATTGCCTTTTACACAAGGCTTACCGTCTTTAGAAGTGATGATGAATATATCAGGCTGTTGGCGTTTGACTGTTGGCGTTTGGGTGATATTTTTATCTAAAATCGCGACTATCAACTGTTGTCCGTTGTCTGTTGTCCGTTGACCTAAAATTCTATTAAGAAAATTTGAAACTGTTTCAGGATTTACGACTTCTGCCTTAACATCAAATGTTAATAAAAATGAACATACAAAGAAAATAAGCAGTTTTTTCATAATTTAGTTTAAGGTTTAATTCCTAACTCCTAATTCCTAATTCCTAACTCCTAACTTTCAAAGCTGTCTATCTATCGAATCCTTATGAATAGCTTCGAAAATTTCTTTGACGAGAATCTCATTCAATCCAAGAAGTTTACCTTTTTCGATATGATTTGAAAGTATCGAATTCCATCTGTCAAGTTGAAGCACAGCGAGGTTATTCTCTTTTTTTATCACGCCAATTTTTGAAGAAATATCGCTTCTTCTAGCCAAAAGCTGCAACAATTCCTCATCGATGTTATCTATTTGATTTCTCAGCTCTTGAAGGAGAAAATCCGCATTATTCGATTTTGTCTTATGAATCACGAGACTATCAATCATAGACTTCAAATCATCTGGAGTGATTTGTTGTTCTGCGTCGGTAAGAGCCATTTCTGGTTTGCAATGCGACTCTATCATGAGACCGTTTGTCGCGAGGTCGAGAGCTTTCTGAGCAGTAGATTTCAATATCTCGCGACAACCGCAGATATGACTTATATCGGTGATTATCGGTATATTAGGATTCTTACGATGTAATTCTATTGGCAATTCCCAGCGTGGGTTGTTGCGATAAGGTGCAGCGTTGGTATCTTGGAAGCCGCGATGTATCGCAACGAGATGAGTGAGACCTGAAGAAGCGAGACGCTCAAAGGCTCCAATCCAGAGCTTTAAGTCGGGAGCGATAGGATTTTTCACGAAGACAGGAATGTCGACACCTTGAAGAGCGTCGGCAAGTTGCTGCATAGAAAACGGATTCGCCGTCGTCCTCGCGCCAATCCACAAAGCATCGATTCCATATTTCAAGGCGAGCTCTGCATGTTCAGGCGTAGCCACTTCCGTCATGATTGGAAGGTTTGTTTCATCCGAAATCTCACGCATCCATTTCAAGCCCTCCTCTCCTATTCCTTCAAAGCCGTTAGGACGAGTTCGAGGTTTCCAGATGCCGCCACGTAGGATTTTAACTTCTTGTAATTCTGATAGTTTTGTCGCAGTGTCAAAAAATTGTTCCTTACTTTCCACACTGCAAGGACCCGCTATAAGCAAGAGCTCATCGGGATTTTCAATCCATTTCTTTATGTCAAAACTATCTCTCATCATTTTTTTGCAAAAATAAGAAAATTCTTTCGCCTTTCGCCTTTTGTCTTTAGACTTTTTACTATCTTTGTGAGTTAAATAAAATTAGAATAACTTTAAAGAAATATACAGTGAAACGTACAGAAATTAAAGATGCATTACAAATGCAAGAGCTTGACAAAGAGATAAATGTCAAGGGTTGGGTGCGTAACAAACGCGGCAGCAAAAACGTAGCTTTCATCGCTTTGAACGATGGTTCTACTATCAATAACCTTCAGTTGGTAATCGACCTCAACGTCATTCCAGAAGAAAACCTCGCTTTGATGCACACTGGCGCATCTGTTTCAGCAACAGGTAACTTAGTAAAATCAGCAGGTAGCGGACAAAGCGTTGAAATGAATGTCACAAGCATCGAACTCATCGGCGCTGCTGACCCTGACAAATATCCATTACAACCTAAGAAACACTCACTTGAGTTCTTACGCGAAATAGCTCACCTCCGTTTCCGTACAAACACCTTCAGCGCAATCATGCGTTTACGTCACTGCATGGTATTCGGAATCCATAAGTTCTTCAACGAAAGAGGTTTCTACAACATCCACACTCCTCTCATCACAGCATCTGACTGCGAAGGTGCTGGCGAAATGTTCCAAGTAACAACATTAGACCTCAACAACTTGCCAAAGACTGAAGAAGGTAAAATCGACTTCTCACAAGACTTCTTCGGCAAAGCAACAAACCTCACAGTATCAGGTCAGCTCGAAGGCGAACTCGCAGCAACAGCATTAGGTAAGATTTATACTTTCGGCCCTACTTTCCGCGCTGAAAACTCAAACACTTCACGCCACCTCGCTGAGTTCTGGATGATTGAACCTGAAATGGCGTTCTACGACATCAACGACAATATGGACTTGGCAGAAGATATGCTTAAATTCTTAATCCAATATGCATTAGACAACTGCATGGACGACCTCCAATTCTTAAGCAAACGTCTCCAAGAAGAAGAAAAGAACAAGAAGGCTGAAGAAAAATCAATGGAATTAATCGAGAAGTTACACTTCATCTTAGAAAACCCATTCCAAAGATTGACTTACACAGAAGCTATCGACATTCTCAAAAATAGCAACTACAACAAGAAAGGTAAGTTCCAATATCCTGTCACAGGCTGGGGCGTTGACTTACAGTCAGAACATGAACGTTATCTCGTTGAAAAACACTTCAAGAGACCAGTTATCTTGACTGACTACCCAATGGAAATCAAAGCGTTCTATATGAAACAAAACGAAGACGGCAAGACTGTTAGAGCTATGGACGTTTTATTCCCTGGCATCGGCGAAATCATCGGCGGTTCAGAACGTGAGACAGACCTCGAAAAATTGTTAAAACGTATGGACGAAGTAGGTATTCCAAAAGAATCAATGGAATGGTACTTAGACACACGCCGCTTCGGTTCTGTTCCTCACTCAGGTTACGGCCTTGGTTTCGAACGTCTCATGTTATTCATCACAGGTATGGGCAACATCCGCGACGTTATCGCATTCCCACGTACACCAAAGAATTGTGAATATTAATTTGTTATATAAATAAAAATTAGGATTTTCTTCCATGTCCTCACAACGACTGACACAGACGCAAAAGATGCTGCAGAAGCTGTCGCCACAGCAGATTCTCTTGATGAAGCTGTTGCAGATTCCTACCATGGAACTCAGCTCTCGCATCAAAGAGGAAATAGAAGAAAATCCTGCTCTTGAAGAGAGCGAGTCTTTTGATGACATCGACACAGACACCAACTCAGACTCAGACACTGACTCTGACTCTGACAACGACTCTGATACTGACTCTGACTTTGAATCTGATGTGGATGATTACGACCCATTCTCAGATTTCGACGATTATCTGCAGGACGACGATGACGACGCTGCTGCTTATAAACTAAAAGCCAATAACTATAGTCGCGACGACGAACATTATGAAGCTCCTCTTTCCGATGAGGAAAGTTTTCAAGACATTCTCATACAACAGCTCGGTTATCGTAAACTCGATGACAAGAAATATAAGATAGGAACTTATATCATCGGCAACCTCGACGATTCCGGCTATCTTAGCCGTCCTATCACTGGTATCATGGACGACCTGCTCTTCACACAAAACCTCGACGTAAGCGAGGAAGAAGTGATGGAAGTGCTGCATATAATACAAGAGTTCGACCCTGCTGGCGTTGGCGCAACTAACTTACAGGAATGTCTGCTCATACAGCTGCTTCGTCTTCAGGAAGAGAACGAAGATGACATCGACTACACTCTTCCTATCTTAATCATCAAACAGTATTTCAACGAGTTCACAAAAAAACATTATGATAAAATCATAAAGAAAAGCGGCATCAGCGAGAGACAGTTCCGCGCGGCTCTCAAAGAAATACTTAAACTCAATCCTAAACCAGGAGGCTCTGTCGGAGGGTCACAACGTTCTAATTATGTCGTCCCAGACTTCGCTATTTATAACAACTGTGGCAAACTAGAGCTGACGCTGAACAGCCGTAACACTCCTGAGCTTCACGTCAACAAGGATTATATCGACATGCTGAACGACTTCTCCAAACAGAAAAACAATAAGAGCAACAAAGAAGCCATCAGCTTTGTAAAAAACAAAATCGATTCCGCAAAGTGGTTTATAGAAGCCATCAAACAAAGACATAACACTCTATATGTCACGATGGAAGCTATAATGGAATATCAGAAGGAATATTTCCTCACCGGCGACGAGACAAAACTCAGACCGATGATTCTCAAAGATATTTCTGAAAAAGTAGGCCTCGACATCTCGACAATATCACGTGTAGCAAACAGCAAATACGTACAAACAGCTTATGGCACCTTCCCACTGAAAAGTTTCTTCAGCGAGTCGCTGACAAACGACGAAGGAGAAGAAGTATCTACAAGAGAAATCAAGAAGATACTCATGGACTGCATTGACCAGGAAGATAAATCCAAGCCTCTCACCGACGATGTCCTGACACAAATATTGAAAGAAAAAGGCTACAACATTGCAAGACGTACCATCGCAAAATACCGCGAACAACTCGACATCCCAGTAGCACGATTACGCAAAGAAATGTAATCAACGATGAAGAAGCTAGCTCAATTTATATCAATAATATTTCATCCTATCTTATTGCCGACTTGGATGTTTATAATATTCATCCTATCTGGAATATGCAGGCTTTCTTTTATAAAAGCTGAAGTCTGTTTAGCCGTGATATTCGGAACGACATTCATCATGCCAGCATTATCACTTCTCGTCTTAAAAAAAATTAAGGCAATAGAGACATTTACTATGGAGAAGAGAGAAGAAAGATTCATACCTATCTTTTTCGTAGTTGTATTTCTTTACATCACGAGTCGTTTCTTCAACGGCATTCACGCTCTTGCATTATACAACTTCTACCTGATATGCAACTTGATTCTTTGCATCATCGTCTTTTGGATTAACTTCTGGTGGAAGATAAGCATGCATGGAACCGGATGGGGAGCCTTCACATCTATGCTTCTCATCATGACGACGATATCCGCAAAATTGTTCCTGCCTTATTTATTAATAGGTATCATTTTATCTGGACTTGTTGGTTCTGCTAGACTATACTTAAAATCCCACAGCAACTCACAGATTTACGCTGGATTCGCTGTAGGATTTATTATACCTTTATTAATATATAATCTGATTTAAATTGAATCTCTAACTTTCAATTTTCAACTTTCAATTTTCATTTTTCATTTAGAAAGGTCTTACACCAATACCGATAGAAAATGGTTTAACAGAAGGTCCGACTCCGTTCTTGAATGTATCAGAGAACTGGTATGACATAAATACATGTACGCTTCTGTAAGCAGCACGCAAAGTCACAGAGTAGACATATTTTTCTAAGTTGTCTATCTTACCAGCTTTAAGTCTGTATGTAATGTCATCTTCAAATAATTCACCGACGAACTTAGATTTTCCTCCTACCAAAAGACCGAATTTAAATCCAGGAGTGATTTTAAATTTATCAGCTATTCTGAAGCTTACCTCGATAGGAATATCGACATAGTTAACGTTGATTTTGCTGATTTTGTAGTCGTGAGGCACATCGACAAACTCTGTCACTTCATGATAAGGTTTTCTAAGATAAGCACCTTTCATATAGTAGTTGTGACCTGTATATCCGACACCGACAGATGCTGAATGAGGAGAGTTATCGAATTGGAAGTTAAACATCGAATACACGCTAACGCCTTGATTTATTGCACGCAAATCGAAATTTTCATATTTAGGACCAGTGGCAAAATCGGTGAAGATGTCAGCGCCGATGATTACTTTTCCTTGTGTTCTTTCTGATATAAGTTGAGCCTGTGCCAATGAAGCGAACAAGAACAACATGACTAATAATAAAGAAGTTTTTTTCATATATTGATATTTAAGCATTTAACTGTTTTGAAATAAAGTCTTGAATTTCTTTTCTTTTATCCAACAACTCATCAATCTTTTCCATAGAGAGATTCGGTGTTTTGAGTTCTGCGTCTATCGCATCGAGGAGAGCTATGTATCTGTCTTGTGTTGGCAGCTGCTCGAATTCCTTTTCTTTCTGTTCTACGAGAGACACTTTTTCGACCACCTCTTTTGCATCCTCGCCTAATTGTTCACGAAGCTGTGATATCAGTTTAGCGAGAATTTTCTTTGTTGTTTCTTCATCGAAGAATCCGAACATATCGGAAGAGAAACTTACTTTCATGCTGTCATAATTAGACAACATCATCTTAAGTTGTTCAGCTTGAGCCTTATCGATACCCGGCATTGAATCTGGCGGATACTTTTCCATCATCTTTTTAAAAAGACGAAACAGCTCCTCCATCTGTTTATTTATTTCTTCATTTTCCATAACAAAAATTTTAAGGCTTCAAATCAAAAACCATTCCTATATTTAGCATAAACGCATTTTGTCAGATATTAGTATTTGACACCTATTTACCATGTGTTTATAATTGTGTCAATAGTGTCATTTGGAATAGAATCCAAGTCATCATACAATTCCTCATTACCCAAGTTAGGGTCACAGAAGACATTATAAGGCAATTGTATTCTATCTGATGTTATGAATGCTTTTTTATAATCTTTGCTTAAGGTCTGGAAAACATTTTCAGCTTCCAATCTGGTTCTGAAATCACCGACACGCAGTCTGTAATAAGGCTGACCGAAGACGAGATATATCGGCATTTCAGGATATTTAAGTTTAAACTCTTCTATAACCATATTAGCATGTTCAACGGCATCGTTTCCCGACTCCATGAAAATCTGAATCCTATAGCCATCGATGGTGCTATCTGCCACATGAATCTCTCTTTGTCTCTGAATCAATTGTTCAATACGCTGGTCTTGTTCTATAATGACATAACCTTCATTTTGTGAGAAGCAACACATTGATACAACGCACAATAATGTCGTCAAGAATAATTTCATTTTTTTGTATAATTTTCTGCTAAGATAGATAAAAAAATAATATCAAGAACCACAAATTTTATGTAATTTTGTGACATAAGTATTTTTTATGAACGAGAATTTAGATGCATACGGCAAGTCATTCAGCAAGCAAGAGTTAGAGATAGAACGCGCTTTGCGTCCTGAGGCTTTCGAGAACTTCGCGGGACAGGAGCAAGTCGTTGAAAACCTTCTCATATTCACACGTGCTGCAGTGCAAAGAGGCGAGTCGTTAGACCACGTCCTTCTTCATGGTCCTCCTGGCTTAGGCAAGACCACTTTATCTCATATCATCGCCAATGAGTTAGGCGTAGGAATGAAGATGACTTCAGGACCTGTTTTGGATAAACCAGGCAACCTCGCCGGACTCCTCACAAGCCTGGAGAAAAACGATGTCCTCTTCATCGACGAAATCCACCGTCTCAGTCCGATTGTGGAAGAATATCTCTACTCCGCCATGGAAGACTACCGCATCGACATCATGATTGAAAGCGGTCCTAATGCTCGTTCTGTACAAATCGCTCTTAACCCGTTCACTCTCATCGGTGCCACCACGCGCTCCGGATTGCTCACCGCACCACTGCGTGCACGCTTCGGCATCAATATGAGACTGGAATACTATAACGCGACAACATTATCAAACATCATAAAACGCTCAGCTTCAATATTACGCGTTCCTATCGAACATGAAGCAGCATTCGAGATTGCGCGCCGCAGCCGCGGAACTCCTCGTATTGCGAATCTACTGCTGCGGCGCGTCAGAGACTTCGCTCAGATACAAGGCAACGGAACTATAACTCTCGACATAGCCCGTATCGGACTTAAAGCTCTTAACGTCGACCAACACGGCCTCGACGATATGGACAACCGTATCTTGTCAACAATCATCGACAAATTCAAAGGAGGTCCTGTAGGTCTTAACACCATCGCGACAGCAGTAGGCGAAGAAGCAGGAACTATAGAAGAAGTGTACGAACCTTTCTTGATACAAGAAGGCTACCTCATGAGAACGCCACGCGGACGCGAAGCGACAGAATTCGCATATCGTCACTTAGGAAGAACTAAAGGCAGCGTTAATGGAGAACTGGAACTTTTTTAAAAACTCAGAAATTCAGAATCTCAGAACTTCAGATTTTTTTGAGATTCTGAAGTTTTGAAGTTTTGAGGTTTAAAATCAGATTTTCCAAAATACTGCAATCTGCAAGATATCATTGAACATGCCATAGTAAGGCAGCAATCGTCGGATGTATTTGACGTTACCATTGCTATACAAATATTTCGAACTCTTACAGATGGATGTCATGGAGTTGACTGCTCGCAAGCCAATCTCAATATTTTCCTTCACTCTGACTCTGGCACCTACTACAGTATTGAAGACAAACCTGTTCCATGGGTTGCTTGCCAATACCTCAACGCCCATTATCTCTTGCCTGTAATTTACCAAGACATCGAGGCTGACACCTGCTTCTAGCTTCAGCCATCCAAGATTTATATCATTGACATTTATCTTGTTAAGATTATAGCTGAAGACCACAGGCAAATCTATATAATCTAATTTGATAAGAAAAGGGTCGAAGAAAGGCCATGTCTCCATATCAGCCGAATACGAACCTTTCTGAATATATTTCAACTCCATCTGAACGTCAACGTCTTCGGTAAGATTCAAACCTGCAAACGCTCCACCGACGAGACCTAGCTTATGATAACCGCCACGAGTGTCACCACCGACCTGCGACATAGTACCGCCTGCTATCAGTCCGCCAAAGAATTCCTGTGCCGACAAGCCAGCTCCAAAGACTAACACAAATATTAAAAGTAAAAATCTCTTCATAATCACTTCTCCCTTTTTATACAATAATTAACCAATGCTTTCAAACTAGCTAAAGCTTCTTCATTCTTAATCTCATCAAGCTGACTTAAAGCTTCATCAACGAAGGCATTCATCTTTTCTTCCGCATAATCCAGACAATGATTTTGATGCACCTTATCTATTATCTCCATACGCGACTCCACCTCGTCGCTATGATATTTTATCTTTCTGATGATGCTTCGTCTCTCTGACTTATCACTGATTTTCAGCAAGTGAATCAAAGGAAGTGTCATCTTATGTTCTTGAATGTCGTTACCTGCAGGTTTTCCTGTTTTATTATTTATCTGATAATCGAAGATATCGTCTTTAATCTGAAACGCTATTCCTGCTGAAGTACCGAAATTTCTCATCTTTTCCACCTGACTTTCAGTAGCATTGACGGATAAAGCACCGACCACACAACAGGACGAAATCAGAGAGGCTGTCTTTCCTCTTATTATATCGTAATAATCTTCTTCGGTGATGTCCATGCGTCTCGCCTTCTCCATCTGATAAATCTCACCTTCACTCATCGCCTTGACTGTCTCGGAGATAGTGTCAAGCATCTGATAGTCTTTATTCTGTAATGCCAATAACATTCCTTTTGAAAGAAGATAATCCCCGATGAGTACCGCGATTTTATTTTTCCATAAAGCATTGAGAGAGAACATGCCACGACGTTTGTCGGAATTATCCACCACGTCGTCATGAATCAAAGTGGCAGTGTGTAGCAGTTCTATAAATGCAGCTGCTCTGTAAGTGTTCTCGTTAATCTCGCCATGACATTTCGCCGATAACAAAACAAACAAAGGACGTATCTGCTTGCCTTTCTGTTTCAAGACATATTTTAGAATCTTATTCAATAATGGTGTCGAAGACTTCAGACTATCTTCCAGAAAGACATTGAATTGCTTCAGCTCAGCTTCTATCGTTTTCTTTATTGCGTCGAGAGTGTTCATTGGGGATTTTATTTTTTACAAAAATAGTCTTTTTTAATTCATAATTCGTAATGCATAATGCATAATTGAATTGAAATTTAGGAATTGAGGAACTAAGGGTAGGAGGAATTAGGGATTGAGGGTAGGAGGAATTGAGGGTAGGAGGAGTTGCCAAGTCAATAGTCAGTTCTTAGTTCAAAGTCCAGAAGCATTTTTTTAATAAATATCTTTTTTATTCAAAAAAATATCATACCTTTGAGAGTTCAAAGCGCAGTAGGTTTATCACTGTGATTGTAAATGTAATTTATTAAATATCAACTAAATAAATAAATCATGAAAAAAGACACTAAAGTTTTTAACTTGATTCGTAAAGAAAAACAACGCCAAATGCACGGCATCGAACTTATCGCTTCAGAAAACTTCGTCAGCGATCAAGTTTTGAAAGCTATGGGTTCAGTATTAACAAACAAATATGCTGAAGGTTATCCTGGCAAACGTTATTATGGTGGTTGTCAAATCGTTGACCAAACAGAAGAAATCGCAATAGCAAGAGCATGCGAATTATTCAACGCTACATACGCAAACGTACAGCCACACTCTGGCGCACAAGCTAACATGGCTGTTATGCTCACATGTTTACAACCAGGCGACACATTCATGGGCCTCGACCTCGCACACGGCGGTCACCTCTCACACGGTTCTCCTGTCAACTCATCAGGTATCCTCTACAATCCAGTAGCATACCAAGTAAGCCCTGAAACAGGCCGCGTTGACTACGACAACATGGAAAAAGTAGCTCTCGAGAAAAAACCTAAACTCATCATCGCTGGTGCTTCAGCATATTCACGTGACTGGGACTACAAACGCATGCGCGAAATCGCTGACAAAGTCGGTGCTATCTTGATGGCTGACGTTTCACACCCTTCAGGTCTCATCGCTCGCGGCATCCTCAACGACCCATTGGATTACTGTCACATCATCACAACAACAACACACAAGACACTCCGTGGTCCACGCGGCGGTATGATCTTGATGCGTGAAGACTTCGAAAACCCATGGGGCTTAACAACACCTAAGGGCGAAGTAAAAATGATGTCAGCTCTCCTCAACAGCGCAGTATTCCCAGGCGTACAAGGCGGTCCACTCGAACACGTCATCGCAAGTAAGGCTGTCGCTTTCGGCGAAGCTCTCTCAGATGAATACTTCGAATACATCCTCCAAGTTAAGAAAAACGCTACAGTGATGGCTAAAGCTTTCACAGACAGAGGTTACAACATCATCTCAGGCGGTACAGACAACCACCTCATGCTCATCGACCTCCGTTCTAAATTCCCTGAAGTAACAGGTAGAATGGTTGAAAACACACTCGTTCAAGCTGACATCACAGTTAATAAAAATATGGTTCCATTCGACAGCCGCTCACCATTCCAAACATCAGGTCTCCGCATCGGTACTCCTGCTATCACAACACGCGGTCTTAAAGAAGAACATATGGAACCAATCGTTGAACTCATCGACGACGTTATCAGCAACATCGACAACACAGCTAAATTGACAGCTGTAAGAGAAAAAGTCAACGAAATGATGTCAGAATTCCCATTATTCGCTTGGTAATTTTAAGACACTAAGTCTCTGAGACACTGAGACACTAAGTATATGGAGCGCTACTGTTACAGTGGCGCTTCTTTTTTAAGTCACCGAGACTCCGAGACGCCAAGACACCGAGTTGCTGAGTTGCTGAGTCTACTATAAGTCAGGGCCAGAGTTCAGAGTTCAGAGTTCAGTGTCAGGGTTCAGAGTGCGAAGCACGCAACCCCTGCATTCATGACCGGAATGATATAAAAAGTGCTATTTAAAATTGAAAATTAATTTTAAACTTCCAACTAACTGCTGACCGCTGACAGCTAACTTTCAATTTTCAACTTTCAGTTTTCAATTAAAAAAAGGTGTCACCCTTATATGAGCAACACCCTAATTATGCATTATGAATTGATGTAATCGCTTTTATTCTAAGACTGGACGCACGTTCCAACCGTAGTTACGGTCACGAGGGGTTATGGAAGGTTTGGCACTATAGTTGAGGGCGTATGCTCCGTATTTGCCTTCGTTACCTGCGTAAGGCGTTGAACTCCAACAGCCGCTATAAGCGTTGCTGAGCGCTGTCCCGATGCGATAACCAGCAGCAGGAAGGAAGATGCTGTTACCATTAGGACCTTTTACATTATAGCCACTAACTCCGTTCTGAGTAGTCTTTGTCCATGTGCATTTGGTTGATAATTCTTCTTGTTCTGCTTTTGTCGGCATTCTCCAGCTGCCGCCCCAGTTGACGCGTGCTGCGTCGTGTTCTGGTGTAAGATTACCGTTTTCATCTATATAGCCTTGCTCTTGCAAATCAGAAATAGTAAGATAGTATGTTTCACTATTATCCATACTATATGTATCTTTTGTTTTTGTCTCTCCCCATGCAAAATAATCTCCGTGTGCTGCTGGAGAAGTCGCTCCAACATTACATGTCGCCCATTTAACGCTTAATCCGAGGTCAACGTATTCGTGGTCGTTGGCATTTGGACCTTCTTCATAATCTTCCCATGCAAGCGGATAAAATTCCATGTCTGACACTTGTTTGTAATAAATCTTATTAGCTTCCACTCCGCCTTCAAAGTTAACTTTCTTGTTTGTGTTGCTCTTTAAGTCAACATTGGCTGTTGCATTTGGGAATAATACAACGTATGAGGCATTTGTGCCTTCTGTAATAGCAATATTTGCTTCAGCATCTGGAGTAACTGCAAATTCGAATGCTCCATTGTTGTATTGAAGTGTGTATTCTGTTCCCACAATAGCATCGCCTTTTAATTGTGTTATGTCTCCTAAATCTAAGTGTGCTATCGCAATCTGGTTTT
>JBGVQR010000018.1:0-8289 GCA_045127605.1 Candidatus Limimorpha sp.
CCACGGTACCTCACGAGGCTTGTCCTAACAACCTCGCCCCTACCGCCAGCACCACGGCGCAGCTAGTCATGGGCGACGCCCTCGCGATGGCTCTGCTAAAATGCCGAGGCTTCAGCGCACAAGACTTCGCAAAGTTCCACCCAGGCGGCTCTCTTGGCAAACGCCTCTATCTCCGCGTAGGCGACCTCTGCGTAAAAAATGCCAAACCACAAGTGACAGAAGACGACGTCATGACAAAGGTGATATTGGAGATAACAGAGAAGATACTCGGAGCAACAGCAGTGATGCGCGACGAAAAACTCATAGGTATCATCACTGACGGCGACCTCAGAAGAATGCTCATGAAGCACCCTAACATAGAAGAGGTGAAAGCAAAAGACATCATGACGAAAAACCCTAAGACAATAGAGAAAAATGACCTCGTCGTCAACGCCCTCGAACTGATGCGTCAGAAATCAATAACACAGCTGCCAGTGATGGAAAACGGCAACTACGTCGGGATGATTCATATTCACGACATAATTAAAGAAGGAATAATTTAAACTCAGAACTTTGAACACTGACTCCGACTCTGACTCTGACTCCGACTCTGACGCTGACACTGACTATGAACTATGAACTATAAACTTTAAAAAATGATATTAAGAACTGATAACTTAGTAAAGAAATATAACAACCGCACTGTGGTGAAAGGTGTGAGTGTGGAAGTGCGACAAGGTGAGATTGTTGGTCTGCTCGGACCTAATGGCGCAGGAAAGACCACCACTTTCTATATGACTGTCGGTCTCATCAAGCCATTCTCTGGCCATGTCTATCTCGACGATGAAGACATCACCAAGTTTCCTATGTATAAGAGAGCGCAGCTTGGAATAGGTTATCTGGCACAAGAGGCGTCGGTTTTCCGTCAGCTCAGCGTGGAAGACAATATCGCCTCGGTTATGCAGTTCAAAGAAGGCATGACGAAAGAACAGCAGAAAGAGAAACTCGAAGAACTGCTTAACGAATTCAGCCTGCAGCATATCAGAAAGAGCAAAGGCATACAACTCTCAGGCGGCGAACGACGCAGGACAGAGATAGCACGTGCCTTGGCTGTCGACCCTAAGTTCATTCTCCTCGATGAGCCTTTCGCTGGCGTCGACCCTATAGCTGTGGAAGATATCCAACGCATCGTAGCTAAGCTTAAAAACAAAAACATCGGAGTGCTCATCACCGACCATAATGCCAACGAGACACTGTCTATCACCGACAGAGCCTATCTCGTCTTCGAAGGTCAGGTTCTTAAAGCAGGCACACCAGAAGAACTCGCCAACGACGAGGTGGTACGCTCACATTATCTCGGAAGTAATTTTGAATTGAGAACGAAGAACTTTGAACTCTGAACTCTGAACTTTGACTCTGAACTCTGAACTCTGACACTGACTTATAGACTCAAAGTCGCAAAGACTCAAAGTGTCTCTGTGACTCTGCGATTCAGAATCTCAAAATCTCAGAATCTCAAAATCTCAGCAACTCAGTAACTCAAAAACTTAGTGTCTCGGTGACTCGGTGTCTCAGTGTCTTTTAAACATCGCCTCCAAGATATAGAACAGCATCACGAATGGTATAGCAGCGAATCCTAAGAAGATGACAGCTGCTACTGCGAATATCGCCAAAATATAGATGTGTATGTTTTCCTTAAACTTTAAATTTTTAATCTTCAAAGAGAAGAAAGGAATCTCACTTATCATCAGATAACTGAATATCACCACTATCGCGATGAGGAAATAAGGATTCGACATGTGGTTTGCCATGAATGCCAACTTTTCATTTTGCAAGGTGAAAGGCAATGATGCCACAAAGAGTCCCATCGCTGGAGTTGGGAGTCCGATGAACGATGTCGTTTGTCTGTCGTCGATATTGAATTTAGCGAGGCGCAATTCAGCAAACACTGCCAAGAAGAAAGCTATGAATGGCAAGATGTTGAAACCTGCTATTTCAAGACTAAAGCTGCTGGCTGTTGTCTGTTGGCTTAGATAATGATATACTATAAACGAAGGCGCTACACCGAAAGAGACGACATCAGAAAGCGAGTCGAGTTGCGCACCTAGTGGAGAGTATGCCTTCAGGAGACGAGCCGCAAAGCCATCAAAGAAATCGAAGACTGCTGCAAGAAATATCATAGCACCAGCTGCTACAGCATAGCCGTTACACATCAAGACAATAGAGATGCAACCCGATAAAAGATTGCAGCATGTTATCGCATTAGGAATATGTTTTATCATTTTTATCATTAAAGTCAACGGACAACAACTACAGTCAACAGTCTTTGTCCTTAATTATTATTTTTCAACTTTCAACTTTCAATTTTCAACTTTCAACTTTCAATTTTCAACTTTCAATTTTCATCTTATATAATGTGGCATATTTTCAGGCAAAATGATAGAATATTCAATAAGGCCTTTTATTTCGCCATCCACATACCATGGCGTCTGGTAAATCATCTTCTTCACTTCGCCTTTCTGAATCGTATAAACATTGGTAGCTTTCTCGTCTATCAATCGTTTTATGGTATCTTGCGATGATTGTTTGTGACATGCCATCATGTTTTTTCCAACCATATCAGTGAAGACCGATTTAGCCTTATCATTCATATAAACAACATTACCCTTTGTATCTGAGATTGTTATACTGACATTTATCTCTTTAAAGAAATCTAAAATATTATTTTCCATGACTTAAAATTTTAATGCAAAAAAAAGAAATATTTAGCAAATAAATACATTATTTTTAAAAAAAATAAAATACCGAAACAACGAGGTAAAATGTTATATTTGCAACAAAATAAGCTTTAGTCTTGAAGAAACTCTATAAGTACATATTACGCTCATTCATCGGCACTTTCGTATTCACTTTTTTCATTGCCGTGTTTATCCTGCTTATGCAGTTTCTATGGACATATCTCGACGACCTTGTTGGCAAAGGCATTGGATTCGATGTCTTAGGAAAGCTGATGTTCTACACAGCCATCACTTTCGTACCGATGGCCATGCCTCTCGCTATGCTTTTATCATCACTGATGTGTTTCGGCAACTTAGGCGAATTCTATGAACTTGTCGCCATGAAAGCCTCTGGCATTTCTGTATGGAAAGTCATGAGACCATTGTTTATCTTCGCCATCATCATGAGCTTTACGGCATTCGTATTTTCAAACAACGTATTGCCTGTCGCCACATTGAAATCCAAGACTTTACTACGTGATGTTCGCAAACAAAAGATGTCGTTCGACATTCCTGAAGGCAGGTTCTACAAAGGCATCGACGGCTACAGCATAAGAGCTGGCAAGAAAGGAGCCGACGGCAATTCCTTATACGACGTAATGATATACGACCACACTCAATACAAAGGCAACGTCAAGGTCACAGTGGCTGACTCCGCAACAATAGCCATGGCACCTAGCCAGAAAGAGATAGTGTTCACCTTATACAGCGGCTACAATTACAACGAAGTCACAGACGACAAAGAATACAGAATCAAACGACCTTTCGAGACGATGAAATTCAGCAAGCAATATGTGAGCTTCGACATATCCGACTTCGACATGAAAGAAAGCGATGGCAGCGCATTAAAAGGACATCAGTCGATGCTGAACATGAGCCAGCTTATCGTTGCTATCGACTCATTAGAAAACAATGCCGACGAGAGACGTTTCTCTTACAAAAACTCTTTCAAGAACAGGTTGCAGCATTTATCATCGAAAGATGTAATAAACAAAAACACCAAAAACAAAAAAGCCGAGCTTGACACCATCACCGTGTTCAAGTGGCCTTTTCTTGACAACTTCGGAGAAAAGGAACAAGCCTCTATCATCAATATGGCAAAAACAGCAGTAAAGAACCAGATCGACAACATCGATCTCAACATAAAAGACTTCGAACGTCAAGACACCAACATCAGGAAACATCAGCATGTTCTTCATGAGAAGTTCTCGCTCAGCATAGCATGTCTGCTGTTTTTCTTCATAGGCGCGCCATTGGGAGCCATCATACGAAAAGGCGGTCTCGGACTTCCTATCGTAATCAGCGTGGTGTTCTTCGTCATCTATTACGTCATCACTATCACAAGTCAACGTATCGCGATAGCCGGCGACATACCTATCTTCTTAGGTGTCTGGCTCTCGTCAATAATAATATTGCCAATAGGAATTTTCCTGACCATCAAAGCCACTACAGACTCAGCGCTGTTAGATGGAGAAAGCTGGAAGAAGACCTTTAGAAAATTTTTTAGAAGAAACAAATAAAAACCGTTTGCTATGAATATTTTATTGCTTTGCAACAAGTCACCTTATCCGCCAAGCGAAGGCGGACCAATGGCGATGAACAGTATTGTCAACGGATTACTCGACGCTGGACACAAGGTCAAGATACTTGCTGTCAATAGCGAGAAATATCATATCAAAGACAAAGACATACCGCAGGAATATAAGGAAAAGACAGGCATAGAATTCGTCGACGTCGACTTAAAGGTAAAACCTATTGAGGCATTTAAGAACCTTTTCAGCGACAGGTCATATCACGTAGAGAGATTCATCTCTGAAGACTTCAGAAAGAGACTCATCGAGATTTTGAAGAATGACAGATACGACATAGTTCAGCTTGAGATGATTTACATGGCTCCTTATATCGAGACTATCAGAGAACATTCCAAGGCTTTGATAGTGCTGCGCGCTCATAACGTAGAGCACCTCATCTGGGACAGAATAGCCAAGAAGACAAACTTCTTACCTAAGAAATGGTATCTCAACCACTTGGTTCGCACCTTGAGAGACTATGAGCTCAATGCCATCAACAAGGTAGACGGTATAGCAGCCATCACATATAGAGACGCTGCTTTCTTCAGAGGCGAGACAGCAGTGCCTGTTATCGACATACCTTTCGGTGTCAACCCAGAAGAATTCACCCCTACTTATAAAGTAAACGACAACCCTACATTATATCATATCGGCTCTATGAACTGGATGCCTAATGAAGAAGGCATCAGATGGTTTTTGAAAAACGTATGGGAGAAACTTAAAGACAGAGAGCCTGACCTCAAATTGAACCTTGCCGGTCGTCACATGCCGAAATGGCTGATGAATCTCAAGAAGAAAAACGTCAAGGTATGGGGCGAGGTGCCTGACGCTAAAGAATTCATACAAGATAACGACATCGCAATAGTGCCGCTTCTATCAGGCAGCGGAATAAGAATCAAGATTATCGAGTCGATGGCAATGGGCAAGACCGTCATCACCACTATGATAGGCGCAGAAGGAATCCAATATTCTGAATATAAAAACATAATCATCGCCGACAACCCAACTAAGATTGTTGAGACGATATGCAGGATAAAGAAAGAACCAGAAGAGATAATACGCATAGGAAAGAATGCAAGAAAACTCATAGAAGACATATACGACAATAAGAAAATCATCGAAAGACTGCTGATATTCTATGATGAGATAAGTAAAAAGAAAAAAGACATAACATATATAAACCACTAATCTATGAAGATATTTGTATTGCTACCGAGAATCCCATGGCCACTCGAGAAAGGCGACAAGCTGAGAGCTTACAACCAAATCAAGCAACTCGCCAAGAACAACGAGGTGGTTCTCTGTGCTTTAAATACAGATAAAAAAGCTGACAAAAAAGAAGCCTTCAAGGCGCTGCAGCCTTATTGCCTGTCGGTGACATTCATAGATATCAAAAAGACCTCGATACTTGTCAACATAGCGAAGGCTTTCTTCAAAGGTTTACCTCTTCAATGTGGATATTTCTATAACAAGAAAGCCCACAAGAAGATTCGCAATATCATCAAGAAGCATAAACCAGATATGCTCTTCGGACAGCTTCTGAGAGTTGCGGAATACATACGTCACGAGGAAACACCTAAGACCCTCGACTATCAAGATGTCTTCTCCATGGGAATGAAACGCAGGAGCGAGATAGCTGCATTCTATATGAAGCCTTTCTTCAATATGGAATACCGCCGTCTGAGACGCTACGAACACGACATCTTCAACGACTTCGATGTCAAGACTATCATCAGCGCGCAGGACCGAAACTTCATCGAGCATGAAAGAAAAGATGAGATACTGATAGTTCCAAACGGCGTTGACCATGAATATTATACACCTCAAGACTGCGAGAAAAAATACGATATAGTGTTTACCGGCAACATGGCCTACGCGCCTAATGTCAATGCTGTGGAATATCTCGCAAATCATATTCTGCCTCTGGTATGGAAGAAACTTCCTGACGTTAAGATGTACATAGCAGGAGCCACACCCGACCCTCGCGTCAAGAGAGTGGCATGCGACAGAATCATCATCAGCGGCTGGATCGACGACATGAGAAACGCCTACGCACAAAGCAGAATCTTCATTGCACCGATGAGAATTGGAACAGGACTTCAGAATAAACTCCTCGAAGCCATGTCGATGAGACTGCCTTGCATAACAACGACATTGGCAAATAACCCACTAGGAGCTGAAGAAAACAAAGAGATTCTTGTCGGAAACAACGAACAAGAACTAGCAAATCATATCATCACACTTCTCACCGACAAAGAAAAAGCTGATTCCATAGCTCAAAACGGTTACGATTTCGTACATCGAGTCTACGACTGGAGCGAAGCGACAAGAATCATGGAAGACGAGATGAATTTAAAACTGAAAATTGAAAATTGAAAGTTGCCCGAAGCTCATAGCTCACGGCTCAAAGCATAAGAAATTAAAAAACAAATAATAATCTGTTAACTGTTGACCGTTGACCGTTGACTGTTGACTAAAAAGAAAGAATTATGGCTGACGACAAAAAGATTATTTTCTCGATGGTTGGAGTGAGTAAAATCATTCCACCTTCAAGACAGATTTTGAAAGATATTTATCTATCATTCTACTATGGTGCTAAGATCGGCATCATCGGTTTGAATGGTTCAGGTAAATCAACATTATTGAAAATCATTGCTGGCAAAGACAAAGCATACAATGGCGAGGTCGTTTTCTCACCAGGATACTCTGTCGGCATGTTAGACCAGGAACCAGAACTTGACAACAACAAGACCGTCAAGGAAGTTGTGCAAGAAGGCATCCAGGAAGTCGTTGACATCTTGAAAAGATATGAAGAAGTCAATGCTCGTTTCATGGAAGAACTCACCGACGATGAGATGAATGCCCTCGTTGAAGAACAAGGACAGCTAACCGACTTGATTGAACAACACGATGCTTGGGACTTAGACAGCAAGTTAGAAAGAGCTATGGACGCACTCAACTGTCCTGATGGCGACACTCCTGTCAAGAACCTCTCTGGTGGTGAACGCCGCCGCGTGGCATTGGTACGTCTCCTCCTCCAAGAACCAGACATCTTGTTGTTAGACGAGCCTACCAACCACCTCGACGCTGAGGCTATCAACTGGTTGGAACAACACTTGCAACAATATAAAGGCACGGTCATCGCTGTCACCCACGACCGTTACTTCCTCGACCACGTAGCAGGCTGGATTCTCGAACTCGACCGTGGCGAAGGCATCCCATGGAAAGGCAACTACTCATCATGGCTCGACCAGAAGACAGCACGCATGGCGATGGAAGAGAAATCTGAAAGCAAACGCCGCAAGACTTTGGAACGCGAGCTCGAATGGGTCAGGATGGCACCAAAGGCACGTCATGCAAAAGGAAAAGCACGTCTCGCTTCTTACGAGAAACTTCTTAACGAAGACGTAAAAGAAAAAGAAGAAAAACTCGAAATCTATATCCCTAACGGCGACCGCCTCGGAAATAAAGTCATCGAAGCTAAGAATATCACCAAAGCCTACGGAGATAAGCTGTTATTCGAAAACCTCAGCTTCAGCCTCCCACCAGCAGGCATCGTCGGCGTCATCGGACCTAACGGCGCTGGTAAGACAACATTGTTCCGTCTCATCATGGGATTGGAAAAACCAGACTCAGGCGAGTTTGAAGTAGGCGAAACAGTGAAGACAGGCTACGTCGACCAACAACACGCCGACATCGACCCAGAAAAGACAGTGTGGGAAGTAATATCTGGCGGAAACGAGTTGATACAACTTGGCAAACGTACCATGAACTCAAGAGCTTACGTCTCACGTTTTAACTTCGGCGGCAACGACCAACAGAAAAAAGCCGGCGTCTTGTCAGGCGGTGAACGTAACAGAATGCACTTGGCATTGACATTGAAACAAGAAGCCAACGTACTTCTCCTCGACGAACCTACCAACGACATCGACGTTAATACATTACGTGCTTTGGAAGAAGGT
>JBGVQR010000019.1:0-6032 GCA_045127605.1 Candidatus Limimorpha sp.
TTTGTTCCAAGATGAGTTGTACATCAATGCAAATCATGCAAGTATGTAGAAATCAGAACAGTTGCCAACTCATTACCTCGTTCTTGAACTTTCCGCATAAACTTTTTATTCTTAGCGGATTATGAGATTATTCCAAAAATACATTTTATATTTGTAAAGAAAAAGCGAAAAAGTGGTAAAATTTTTAGAGAGTGTGGTTAACGAATTATATAAATCATTATTGAACAAATTGTGTTGAATGGAAAAGACTGTAAAAATTTTATTGGTAGAGGACGATAAGAATTTGGGATTTATTCTGAAGTCCTATTTAGTTGTAAAAGGCTATCCGACTGTATTGTCGCATGATGGCTTGGAAGCATTGAATCGCTTTGAAAAAGAAGCTTTCGATTTCGTGATACTTGACACTTTATTGTCAGGTCTCGATGGCTATTCATTAGCGGAGAAAATAAGGCAAAGTGACAAAGAGATTCCTATTGTGTTTATTAGCTCTAAAACATCGAGGCTGGATGTGTCGAGAGGTTTCGAAATCGGCGCTGATGATTTCATTAGCAAACCTTTTAGTATTGATGAGTTGTTGGAACGTGTCAATGCTATCTGCAAGAGAACGGTTTTGAAGACAAAGAACCAGCATCTTTATCATCTGTCATCCTACACTTTTGATGGCATCCGTCATGTCTTGATAAGGAATGGTGTGGTAAAGAAACTCACCAACAGAGAGCTGGATTTGTTGTTCCTATTTTGCGAATACAAAAATCGTATCGTGGAGAGGTCTATCGCCTTGCAAAGAATTTGGCATAAAGAAAATTACTTTGCTGCCAGAAACATGGACGTTTATATAGCTAAGATAAGGAGGCTGTTTAAAGATGATCCTAATATTGAGCTACAAAACATTCATGGTGTAGGGTATAGACTATACGTTAAAGAATGATTATTCTTCTATAACGCGTTGACGATAGGAGGAATATGGGAAACGTGATCCCATCTTGCTTTCCCAATATGTTATATTGACAGAAGCTGGTGGGATTGCGTTGGTCTTGTCTTTTATTATATTCCAGAAATGTTCTGAGTTAGGACCTTTGCTTGTATTTGTCAATACGATAATGGTCTTGTCGTTGGCATCATCTCTGATGAAGAATGAACGGTATGCTTTCCACCATCCGTAGTGGTAGTAGCATCCAGGATATTTGCTTGGGATTCTCCATCCGAAGCCGTAGTTGTCTTTACGTTTTCTGCTTTTTGGACTGCCTGGTTTGAAAGCTTCATCTTGAATAGTGTCTGGAAGAAGTAAACCGTAATCCACAGCTGTCATGAATTTGAACATGTCTTCGGTATTGGACATCATCATCTTGTCGCCCTTGACACCATTGAGGTATTCGTTAGGAGCTTGCATTGGACGTCGTCTGTCCATATAGTAACCTTGAACGACATCTTCAATGTAGAGAGAGACATTGTTGTTAGGATCCATCTCATAGATATATGAGTTGTCCATTCCAAGAGGTTCGAAGATTTTTGCTTTCATATAATCGGCGAACGACATGCCAGAGGTCCTTTCTATGATAGATGCCAATAAGGCATAGTTGACATTACTATAGTTGAAACCACCATCGGGTTTGAAGTAAGGGTCAGGCTTGTGTGTGGCATAGTATTCTATCATGTCTTCGTTGAAGAAAGGTTTCTTTCTATCAGGCCATTTGGCATCGGCAAGGCTTTCGTATCTTGACAGACCAGAGCGATGGTTCAATAAAAGACGTGTGGTGATACCCTCGTATGGGAATTCGGGAATATATTCTCTGATGTCAGTGTCATAGTCAATCATGCATTCGTTTTTTAAAATCATGATGGCTTCGGCAGTGAACATCTTGGAGACAGAACTGAGTTGGAAAATATCGTTGGCTTGTAAATCGTCACGGCGATTTCTTACGTCACGGTATCCCCATGCTTCGTTGTAAACGATACGACCTTGTTCAGCATATAAAACAGCTCCGTTGAAACCGACTTTCTTTCTTAAATTACTGAATACTTTGTCGATACTGGCTGATTTCTTCTTGATTATTTCTTTGTCAAGATTGATGAAAATACTGTCGACATTGATGACAGGTAGAGCTTTCGCTACTTCAGGTTCAATGATGGTATCTCCTTTTTTTGAACAAGAAAAAAATCCTAAAGCTAGGATACAAATTAAAAATAAATAATATAATCTTTTTGACATTTAATCGGTTTTGAAACAAGTGACAAAGATAATCAAATTCTTCTTTTTAGATAGAAAAACTTATTGACTTATTGTCTTATAGACTTTTTTAGTATCTTTGCACCTAATTCATTAAATAATAATTAATCGACAATTTTATGTCTCAATTTCAAGATTACAATTTGAACCCGGCTATACTGAGGGCTATTGATGAGCTGGGTTTCAAAGAACCTATGCCAATCCAACAAGAAACATTACCTGTTTTATTGTCTCAAAGAACTGATATGGTTGGCCTTGCTCAGACAGGTACCGGTAAGACAGCTGCGTTCGGACTACCTTTGCTTAATAATATCGACGCCTCTCAACGTTGTGTTCAAGCTTTGGTGCTTTGCCCGACTCGTGAGCTCTGTGTTCAAATTACTAAAGACCTTAAGAATTTCTCTAAATATATTCCAGAAATTCTTGTGGTGCCAGTCTATGGCGGAGCAAGTATTGAAAATCAATTTAAAGATTTAGCCAAGAAACCTCAAATCATAGTCGCAACACCTGGTCGTCTCGAAGACATGATACGTCGTAATAAGATAGATTTCTCTAATGTGAGAACTATTGTCCTTGACGAAGCTGACGAAATGCTCGATATGGGTTTCCAAGAAGACGTCGACGCTATCCTCGAATATATGCCTGCTGAAAAAAATATCCATCTTTTCTCAGCGACAATGCCAGTAGAAGTAGAGAAGATTCTCAATCATTATATGACTGACCCAGTCAGAATCTCTATCGGTCAGAAGAATTCTGGAACAGCTAACGTCCGTCATATTCATTATCTTATCAGAGCTAACGACCGTTATCTAGCATTGAAACGTTTCATCGACTATACTCCATCTATTTATGGTATAGTTTTCTGTAGGACAAAACTCGAAACACAAGAAGTCGCTGACAACCTCATCCATGATGGATATAACGCTGCATCACTTCATGGTGACCTCTCGCAAGCACAACGCGACTTGGTGATGAACCATTTCCGTCAACGTTACCTCCAGATTTTAGTTGCTACTGACGTGGCAGCTCGTGGTATCGACGTAAGCGACCTTACTCATATTATAAATTATAATCTCCCTGACGAAACAGCTGTCTATATTCACAGAAGCGGTCGTACAGGTCGCGCCGATAAAACTGGTGTCTGCTTGAGTCTCATCCACTCACGTGAAAAACATAAAATTAAAGCTATTGAGAAACAACTTGGTCAGACTATTGAAAGAGCAATGGTGCCTTCTGCAAAACAAGTGTGCGAAAAGCAGCTCTTCAATCACATCGACCGTCTTGAAAAAGTAGATATCATGCGTGATGACATCGCAGATTATCTCCCTATCGTCTTTAGAAAATTGGGTTGGCTTACTCCAGAAGAACTTATCACTAGAGTGGTGGCTCTCAACTTTAACCGTTTCCTAGATTATTATAAAGACGCTAAAGATCTTAACTTCGACGATTCTAAACCTGAGAAAAAAGAGAAGAAGGCAAAAGGTGAAAAGAAAGATTACGACGACAGTGGCTTGCAACGTCTCTTCTTCAGCAAGGGTAAGAAGGATAAAATCAAACCTAATAATATCATCGGTAAAATCAATGATGTTACAGGAACGAAAGACATTCGTATTGGCAGAATCGATATGATGGAAAACTTCTCTTTCGTCGACGTCGATCAAGATCAAGCTCAATTTATCGTCGATTGTTTCGCTGATGAAAGAAAGAACAGAGAAGGAATCCGCGTTGAGATAACAACATCCGAACCTAAACCTAAGAAGAAAAAAGAAAAGAAACAGTTTGACGACGACAGACCAGAACGCAAGAACCGTGATGTGTTCGGCGACAGAAGCTATAAACTTGATGGCAAGAGAGAATCGAGAAAAGAATCAAGGAGAGATTCAAAGAAAGACTCTAGAAAAGATTCAAGAAAAGATAGAAAAGACTCTGGCCGTAGAGGAAGAAACAGAAGCAGATAGAATTTCAAGTTGAAAATTGAAAACTGAAATTTGAAAATTTAGGACGTGATTCACGTCCTTTTTTCGTTTAAAATAAAAACATTTTTTCTCTATTTTTGTACATATTAAATAAATGTGAGCAAAGGCAGTTGACTGTTGTCAGTTGTCTGTTGACATAAAAATTAAATCACGAACACAATGGAAGCAACAAACACAATATCTCAGCAACTTAGCAATTCAGTAACTCAAATCGTTTCACGCCAAAGAGATTTCTTTTTGACAAACGAAACAAAATCAATCGACTTTCGTTTGGAACAGCTGAAGAAGTTGAAAAGTGCCGTTGAAAAATCCTCGGATGATATTTATGATGCTTTGTGGAGAGACTTGCATAAATGTAAAGAAGAGGCTTTCTTAACAGAAATTAACATTGTGTTAAATGAAATTAACAATCACATAAAGAATCTTAAGAAATGGGCGAGACCTATGAAGGTGAAGACGCCTTTGTATCTGTTCCCTTCAAAGAGTTTTGTGAAGTATGAGCCTTATGGCTTGGCTTTGATAATCGCGCCTTGGAACTATCCGTTTCAACTTATGTTTGCGCCTTTGGTCGGAGCGATTTCTTCGGGATGCTGCGCCGTGATGAAGCCGTCGCCTTATTCTCAATATACTTCGGAAGTGATGCAGAAAATAATTGACGAGACTTTCAATAAAGAATATATCGCGATGATTCAAGGTCACAGAGACGTAAATCAGGCATTGCTTGCGCAGAAATTCGATTTTATTTTTTACACTGGAAGTCCGGATATGGGCAGAGTCGTGATGGAAGCAGCGTCGAAGAATCTCACTCCCGTCGTTCTCGAACTCGGAGGCAAGAGTCCATGCATTGTCGATAAAGACTGTAACGTCGACTTTGCAGCGCGGAGAATCGTCTGGGGTAAGACGATAAATGCTGGTCAGACATGTGTAGCTCCTGATTATCTCATGGTGCATCGTGATGTTAAAGAAGAGTTGATTAAAAAGATGATTCATTATGTGAAGAATTTTTACGGCGAAGACCAACAGCAATCTCATTGCTATTGTAGAATCATCAGCGATAAAGCGTATCGACGATTGACATCATATCTTGATGAAGGAAAAATTCTCTACGGCGGAAACTGCGACGCTGATGAAAGATATATTCAATTTACGCTTCTGGATTTAGGACAACAGTCAACAAATAGTCAACAGACTTTGGATGTGATGACTACGGAAATCTTTGGTCCGATTCTTCCTGTCATAGAATTTGACTATATTAATAAGGTGTCTGATTTTATTGCCCAACGTCCGAAGCCTCTGGCTTTATATTATTTCGGAAATGATGAAGCGGCGATGGATGTTTTGAACAGAACGACATCTGGCGGAGTCTGTATCAACGACACTATTTTGCATGTCGCCAACGAACATTTGCCATTCGGTGGAGTGGGAGAGAGCGGCATGGGGAAATACCACTCTCACGAAAGTTTCTTGGCGTTTAGCAATAAACGAGCGGTCTTGAAATCATCAAATAGAATCGATTTCGCAATGAAATATCCGCCATACGATAAAATGGAATTGATAAAGAAACTGATGTAAGGCAAAGTTGGCTGTTGGCTTTCAGCTTTCAGCTATTGTCAGTTGGACAGAAATCATTTGTGCGGATTCGTGTTTATTCGTGTTTTTCAAAGAAGTATTATGGCGTTCCGGCTATCGCCGTCGGGCTTTCCGCTGTATCTTTGCTCTCTTCTCTCGCAAAGGATGCCGCTTCAATCCCTAACGCGGGAGGGGCTGCAGAGACTGCTGGCGGTCCCTATATTAATTAATAAGGTGTATTTTTTTGGCTTTCAGCTTTC
>JBGVQR010000020.1:0-18484 GCA_045127605.1 Candidatus Limimorpha sp.
AGTTAATAGTTGATAGTTTATAGTTAATAGTAGTTGGATAGTTGATAGGAAACTTTAAAACTACTATAAACTATTAACTATAAACTCTAAACTTTAAAAAAGAAAAATATGAAAAAGATAATATTAGCTATAGCATTATTCACAGCTGTTAGTGCAAATGCACAGAGCGACAGTTTCTTCAGATACAGCAATGTTGAAGAACAAAGAACATCAACATCAGATAGCGGATGGGGTTCAATGCCAGCAATGATTGGTCACGGCCAACAAACCGACATGGATGCTAACGCACCACTCGGCTCAGGTCTGTTACTCCTCGGAGGCATGGCAGTTCTTTACGCATCACGTAAAAAATTGAATTGAAAGTTGAAAATTGAAAGTCAAAGAAGGCGCTGCTGAGAAGTAGCGCCTTTTTTTTAAGTTGCTGAGTTACTAAGTTGCTAAGTTGCTAAGATAATATATTTCCATAGGAACTCAGAAACTCAGAAACTCAAAATCTCAGAAACTCAAAAACTCGGTGACTTGGTGACTTAGAAACTCAGCAACTCAGTGTCTCGGTGTCTTAAAAAACCTCCTACTTCCCCCACGTCTCTCTATCCAGGCTTCTATATTGTATAGCCTCTGCCAGATGTTCCGCTTTGATATCTTCCGATCCTGCCAGGTCCGCGATTGTCCTCGAGACCTTGAGTATTCTGTCGTACGCACGCGCCGACAGATTAAGTCTATCCATAGCATTTTTCAGCAGCTGAGTACATTGCTCATCGAGGGAACAATATTTATGTATCAGCTTTGATGTCATCTGAGCATTAGAGTGAATATTGGGAATATCGGCAAATCTCTCGGTCTGTATCTTACGCGCTCGTGTCACTCGCGCTCGTACCTCGCTGCTCCTCTCCCCCGCGTTTTTCTTTGCCAGCTCCTCAAAAGGCACTGGCACCACTTCCACATGAAGGTCTATTCTGTCGAGCAAGGGTCCTGATATTCTATTAAGATATTTCTCTACTGTACCTGGCTGACACGTACACTCCTGTGTAGGATGGTTGTAATAACCGCAAGGACACGGGTTCATTGCAGCCACTAGCATGAAGTTAGCAGGGAACTCTATAGTCTGCTTCGCCCTTGCTATGGTGACGAGTCTGTCTTCCATAGGCTGTCGCAGCACCTCCAGAACGTTACGTTTAAACTCAGGAAGCTCATCGAGGAAGAGCACCCCATTGTGCGCCAGAGAAATCTCCCCAGGCTGAGGATAAGCCCCGCCGCCGACTAAACCCACGTATGAAGTAGTATGATGCGGACTTCGGAAAGGACGCGCTTTCAAGAGCGAAAGACCATCGCCGACGAGACCAACGACTGAGTGTATCTTCGTCGTCTCTAGAGCTTCTTTCAGTGTCATCGGAGGCATGATAGTCGGCATACGCTTTGCCAGCATCGTCTTGCCGCTGCCAGGACTGCCGATAAGGATGACGTTATGTGATCCAGCTGCCGACACCTCAAGAGCTCTTTTGATGTTCTCCTGACCACGCACGTCACTGAAGTCGAAGGCATACATATCATCGCTGTCCTCTTCATATTTTGGAATCTCCACAGGTTTCATGTCGGAAGCTCCGTTGAGGAAAGAAATAACCTCCATGATATTGTTGACACCATACACATCCATGGTCTCGACAACTGCTGCTTCTTTGGCATTAGCCATCGGCAGTATGATGCCTTTGAAACCATCCTGCATGGCTCGTATGGCGATAGGCAAGACACCTCGTATTGGATTAAGACTGCCATCAAGAGACAGCTCTCCCATGATGACATATTGGTCTAACATCTCAACGCTTACCTGCTCCGACGCTGCCAAGATAGCTATGGCGATAGGCAAATCGTATGACGAGCCTTCCTTACGGATGTCGGCAGGAGCCATGTTTATAGTGATTTTCTTTTTTGGATATTTGAGGTTATTATTACAGAGAGCTGCTTCTATCCTCTGCTGACTCTCCTTGACAGCACTGTCAGGCAAGCCGACAAGGAAAAACTGCACTCCCCTGTCGATATTAACTTCAATAGTCACAGTGATAGCTTCAATGCCATTCAAGGCACTTCCAAAGGTTTTTACTAACATAATTTTTGGTTTTATTTTTTCTTAGGGTATGAAGATTTGAGGGTATGAGGGACTAAGGGTATGAGGGTATGAGGGTATAAGGGTATGAGGGATTCCTCAGTTCCTTAATTCCTCAGTTCCTTAATTCCTCCGTTCCTTAAATCCTCAATTCCTAAACGGTTTATATTGTGAGTTTTGAAATATCTGCTGAATGTCATTATTTCTCAACAAGTCTTGCAAGCTTATATCATTATGTGTCATGTAAGACCGTATGATTTGCAGTCCAATGAATTCTCCGAGTCGTCCTGGTGATTCATTAGAAAACATCTGCGTGAAGGGAGCGTCACCAAAGAGACTACGGAAAGTCATTATGTCATTAGTGTATAACATATCATTTCCAACTAACGAAGCCCATACCTCCCCTTCGTACTGAGATACCCATTTTGTCTGTCGCGACGAATATCCTAACAAGACCGAGTCGGGCAAGGCTGGATTCATGGCTTCGATGAAATACAGCTGTTTGCCTACGTTTATCATCTCCGACAACACATCTTTCTTTGAAGCTGAAACTGCGAAATAATTGTCATAGAATGCCTGCGCAATATCACGCGTAATATAAGCTGGTTGGCAACGTAATGAACGATAACGCGGCATACCTATATAATCATATATTTTGTCTTCATTACCAAGATAATAATCCATACTTACCAAGACGGCTCCAGGCTGTATCATTACGGAAGGTATTGAATGGTCGACACCTGACACATAAAAATACGTCTCTGGAATCTCAATGCCAGGATAATAATAACTCAGTCGCTGATAAACAGATTTTATTTCATCCTTCAATTCTTTATCGTCAGAGAACTTCTTCTGCGCCATATCGTTAAGTCTGATACAGAAGGTATCCGTAGCAAAGTCTTTGAGATAATCAACAGCATCTGCATTGTCGAGGTCGCCACCGAGAAACACCTGATAGTCGTCTTTTATCAATTTCAATCCTTCAGCAAAATTAGCAGTGTCGATGGAAAACAAGGCTTCATTATATTTCTTTACAACAATCTCCTGAGGCTCCAGATTCTCATGATGAACCTGCAACTTATCCTTGTACGTCTTCGTCTTTACACATGACGATAAAACAAAAGCTAAAACTATAAAAAGTATTTTTTTCATATAATCTTGATTTTAAAAATTCTGAACTTTTGAAATTTTGAAATTTTGAGATTCTGAGATTCTGAATTTCTATATCTCTACTCTATCGTCTTGCAAATATACAACGAAAAAAATGCCTCGATATTTGTTTTAGGCATTATTTTTCCTCAACAATTAAAAAAAATGAAAATTGTCGATTTTTTTAAGATAAGATGTTAATTTTTTTAAGGATTTAAGGGTATGAGGATTTGAGGGTATAAGGAATTGAGGGTATAAGGGAAACCTCAATTCCTCAGTTCCTCATACCCTCAATTCCTATATGTTTCTACTCAAAATAAATATCTACTGCTGAGTCGCGGTCGACGCCGAGTAATGATGCTGCTCTCCCGTGGTTGAGAGCTATCTCCAAGAAGCCATGCGTACCGAACAGAGCTAGAATATCTGGTTCTGGCACTTCCTGATAGCTTTTTCTTATGGCATCGATTTTATAAATGCCGCTACATAGTTTTATCGTAAAATTACGTCCAGCCCTCACCTTCTCGAACAAAGGCTGGCTGATGTTTGTGACGAGATTTTCGTATGAATCAATATAATTGACAAGACCATGGATGGAGTTGGCGTCATAAGTAGGCTTGAATTCTATTCTCTCCTTTAATATATAAGGTGTGCCTATTTCTTCCAGCGAAGCGTTTTTATAAAGCATCACTGCCACCTTAACGAAACGGTCTCTAGTGCTGAAGGTAAAGAAATCTGTGTCTTGCATCACGTCAATGATGACAGCCTCATACGAATCCTGGTCGATGATAAGCGAGAAGATATAATTATCGGTTCCAACGAAATAATGACCGTTCACTTTTACCACCACATGCGGATTATCGACAGACTCTTCAGTGTCGATTGCAAGGATATGAATCGTGCCTTCAGGGAAACTTTTATAACAATTCTTCACGATGAAAGCCGCAGAACGCACATCAAAAGGCTCGATGTTATGCGTTATGTCAACCACATTAACATCTGGCAATGCAGAAAATATAGCTCCTTTCACAGCAGGAACATAATAATCCGATAATCCCCAGTCACTTGTTAATGTGATAATAGCCATTGTGATATAAATAAAGATTTCTTAAAAAAAATTTAGAAAATTCGAATACAAAGATACGTTTTTAGAAAAAGTAAAAATATATTAAGGAAAAAATTTTATTAACAATTTTTACCATTCTTATCTTGTTTCATATTATATTTGTACATATTTTCAAAACAATTATAATTCATAATGTCAGAACAAATTGTTCAAATAGAAAACGTAAACCCTAGTGACTTATATGGTACTAACGATCAGCATCTTACGATGATAAAGTCATTATTCCCAAAGATAAAAATCATTGCTCGCGGTGATTTGGTCAAGATTATAGGCAAAGATGAAGAAGTAGATTATTTCATCAATCGTTTCAATTTATTGGTGCTTCATCTTGAACGCTATGGCAACATCAGTTCTAAGGTCATAGAAGACATTATGTTATGTGCTGGCGAGTCTGATTTCATAAAGAATCTTAACGACAGCGACGTCTTGGTTTATGGTCGCAACGGCTTACAAATCAAGGCCATGACAGCCAACCAAAAACTCATGGTGAAAGCTTGCGAAGAAAACGATATGCTCTTTGCCATAGGTCCTGCTGGTACAGGTAAAACATACACTGCCGTAGCCTTAGCTGTAAGAGCATTGAAAAACAAGCAAGTACGCCGCATCATCTTGACACGTCCCGCCGTTGAAGCTGGCGAAAACCTCGGATTCTTGCCTGGCGACTTGAAAGAGAAACTCGACCCATATTTGCAGCCTCTTTATGACGCCTTGCGTGATATGTTGCCACAGGCTAAGCTTCAAGGTTTCATGGAAGAAGGCATCATAGAAATCGCACCTCTCGCCTTCATGCGCGGTCGCACCCTCGACAACGCCTTCGTGATTCTCGACGAAGCACAAAACGCAACTCAGTCACAGCTCAAGATGTTCCTCACACGTATGGGACGCTCAGCTAAGTTCGTCATCACCGGCGACATAACACAAATCGACTTACCTAAAAACCAGCCATCTGGTTTGCCACAAGCTATGGAAGTGCTGAAAAATGTCAAGGGTATCGAGTTCATCCACCTCGACGAAAAAGACGTGGTACGTCATAAACTCGTCACCGCAATCATCAATGCTTACGCTAAGTTCAATTCATAATTCATAATGCATAATTCATAATGCATAATAGTTAACTTAAAATATATAGAAAATGAAAGCTTTAACAAAAACTGATTTTAATTTCAAAGGTCAAACTAAAGTATATCACGGTAAGGTTCGTGATGTTTATTTCATTGACAACAAATATCTTGTGATGGTCGCTAGCGATCGTATCTCTGCTTTCGACGTTATTCTTCCTGAAGGAATCCCATATAAAGGTCAGGTCTTGAACCAAATCGCTGCTTTGTTCTTAGACGAGACAAAAGACATCGTTCCTAACTGGAAAATCGCTACTCCAGACCCAATGGTAACTGTTGGCAAGCTCTGCAAACCATTCCCAGTAGAGATGATTATCCGCGGCTACCTCACCGGAAGTTCTTGGCGCACATACAAAAGCGGCAAACGCGAAATCTGCGGCGTAGCAATTCCTGACGGAATGAAAGAACATCAACGCTTCGAAAAACCTATCATCACTCCTACAACAAAAGCTGATGAAGGTCACGACGAAGACATCTCTCGCGAAGAAATCATCCGCCAAGGTCTTATCAGTGAAGAAGACTACAAACAAATCGAAGAAATCACATACAAATTATTCCAACGCGGAAGTGAAATAGCTGCTAAACACGGACTTATCCTCGTCGACACAAAATACGAATTCGGTAAGATAGGCGACCAAATCTACCTCATGGACGAAATCCACACTCCTGACTCATCACGTTATTTCATCGCTGATGAATATCAAGAATGTTTCGAAAAAGGTCTCCCTGTAAAACAACTCTCAAAAGAATTCGTACGCGAATGGTTGATGGCTAACGGCTTCCAAGGTCAAGAAGGACAACAAGTTCCAGAAATGACACCAGAAATCGTAAGCAGCATCTCTGAACGTTACATCGAACTTTACGAAAAAGTCACAGGCAAGAAATTCGAAAAAGCTGACGAATCTGACGATATCTTGAAACGTATCGAAAAGAACATCGCCGAATGCCTTGAGAAACTTGACTGATTAGGAATTGAGGATTTAAGGATTTGAGGAATTGAGGAATTGAGGAACTAAGGAAACCCTCATACCCTTAGTTCCTTAGATCCTTAGTTCCTCATACCCTTAGTTCTTCATACCCTTAGTTCCACAAAAATATTCTTTATAACCATAGAATTTCTCGTTGGTTCAAAATATTTTAACTCAGACTTGACATTCAACTGATTGAGATAACTCCTAATATCTCTTCTAGTCAGGACGATACCATTATTAAATGGATTGATATAGAACAAGACATCTTCCAACTGTGGGAAATGTCTTGTTTTTTTACAATATGCCAAGACAAAATGATGTGGCAATAATATCGGATATATCGGAAGACCAAGACGTTCTGCCACGATGCAGTACAACATCCCCAAAGAAAAAGGATTGCCGACATGTGTCTCTAGAAGTTTATTGACATAATAATAATCCTGGTTCCCGACAGCGGTCTTATCACCTTTGAAACTATTGATATCATAGATGATATGATTCAGAATCCTGACTTGTTCGAGAGGCGTCAGGTTGTAGTTCAGCTCCTTCTCCACCTGTTCTATCATCATAATAATCTGAAAACCAATTTTGCTCCAATCTGCATTTGGAAACATATATTTCGACAATATGAAATAAGGTTCAAGCAAGTCAGACTCGCGCTTGTCGTGCCATGTGTTCAGCTGATCAACGACATTCTGACGTTGAATAACATTTATCAGATGACCCAGTCTTTCTCTATGAAAAGTATCTGTCGTCGAGTTTCTTTTTTCTATCAACAAAGGCAGAGCCTGCTCGCCATAAGCCACTATAGCATTCGCTATATTAATATATAGGTGTTCGTCAGGCTCGTCTGTAAGAAAAAGCAAAGATTCTATTTTTTGACTCTGAACTCTGAACCCTGACTCTGAACTCAGACTTTGGCTTGTTGTTTTCATGTTATTAGATTTTATCCTAAAAACAACGATTTATCAATAAAGTTTCAAGCTGATTTGTTATTTATAGAAATTCATGTCTATCATATATTTATATGAAGATTCTGGCATGAAATAACGTACGTCTTTATTTTCAGCGACGGCATTTCTGATGAATGTTGAAGAAATTTCGATTTCTGGAGCGTTGATTATACGGACCGATTTATGGTTTATCAAATTGCCGCCTTCGTAGTTTTTTCTCGGATAAACCATAAGATGATAATTATCTAAGATTTCCTGTGAGTTTTTCCACTTCTTAAAACCTGCCAGATTATCCATTCCGCATATCAGGTAGAAGTCGACGTCGGGATGCAGCACCGACAATTTTTTAAGAGTGTCGATGGTATAAGATGGTTTTGGCATATCGAATTCGATGTCGCAGACCTCAAAACGCGTGTCGTCTTTCACTGCCAACTTCAGCATGTCGAAACGATGACGGTCTTGTAATAAAGAACTTTCGTCTTTGAACGGGTTTTGAGGACTGACAACGAACCATAAAGAATCCAAATCGGTATATTCCATGATGTAGTTGGCAAGCATCAGATGTCCGTTATGAACGGGATTGAACGAGCCGAAGAACAGACCGATTTTTCTTTTTTTCATATTATAAGATATTGAAAAGTTGTTCTTTAATCTTTTCGAGTTCGTCTTTCATCTTCACGACGAGACGTTGTATGTCGGCATCATTAGCCTTAGAACCGAGAGTGTTTATCTCACGACCCATTTCCTGAGCGATGAAACCGAGTTTCTTGCCAGCGCCTTCTTCGTCGATAGTATCTTCGTAATAAGAACAGTGTTTTGCGAGACGCACCTTTTCTTCAGTGATATCTAATTTTTCAAGATAAAAAATCAATTCTTGTTCGAAACGGTTTTCGTCATATTTCCCCGACTGAGTGAGTTCAGTAAGATTCTTCACAAGTTTATTTTTGATATTATCATGACGATTGTTTTCGTAAGGAGTCACTTCGTTAAGATATTGCATGATAAGATCTTTTCTCTTCATCAAATCTTGCTTTAAAATCTCGCCCTCTTGTTTGCGGAAGGAATCTGTCATATCGAGAGCAGCCTGCAATGTCTCTTTTATCTTTTCAAAGAATGTCTCGTCATATTGTTGTTCAGGTGTCACGAAGATACCAGGCATTTTGAAGAGAAGCATTGCCAAGTCAGAAGATTGTGGGATGTTATATTCTTCAGAAATCTCTTTTACCTGTTTAAGATAAGAAGCAATCACTTCTTTCTCGATATGAGTATTTTGTTCTACATTAGTATCGGTGATAGAAATCATGACGTCGACCTTACCTCTTTGCAAAGTCGTTGCCACCATATTACGATATTCCAGTTCTTGCGAACGAATCTCCTGAGGTAATTTTACTGATAAATCCAACTGTTTAGAATTAAGTGTCTTAACTTCGACCACTATTCTTTTTGTGAGGTATATTTGTTCGGCTTTACCATAGCCTGTCATCGATTTAATCATAACATTTCTTTTGCTACAAAGATACGCCAAAAATCTTGTTTTTTTTCAAAAAAATTATTATCTTTGGAGGAACTTTTTTGAACGAAGAACTTAGAACATTGAACCCTGAACTATGTTTGGTTCAAAGCTCAAAGTTCAAGGTCCTAAAAAATATTAACATTTAAACATAAAAATTATGACAGAAAAAATCACCTCACAACTAGCCATGGAGCTAGAAGCAAAATACGGAGCACATAACTATCATCCGCTACCTGTAGTTTTAGCAAAAGGCAAAGGCGCCAAAGTATGGGACGTCGAAGGCAAAGAATATTACGATTTCTTATCAGCATACTCAGCAGTAAACCAAGGACATTGTCATCCTGCCATCATCAAGGCATTATGCGACCAGGCACAAAACCTCACTTTGAGTTCACGTGCTTTCTATAACGATAGCCTTGGTGTCTGGGAAAAATACATCACAGAATATTTCGGTTACGACAAGGTTCTTCCTATGAACACCGGCGCAGAAGCCGACGAGACAGCATTGAAACTAGCACGCCGTTGGGGAACAGTATGCAAAGGCATTCCTAATGACGAAGTGACAATAGTTTGCTGCGAAGGCAACTTCCACGGTCGCACCATCACCATCATCACCATGTCTAACGACCCTGACTCATACGCCAATTACGGTCCGCTCACACCCGGTTTCATCCGCATCCCATACAACGACCCTGACGCATTGGAAGCAGTATTGGCAGAACATGGACACAAGATCGCAGGTTTCTTGTTAGAGCCAATCCAAGGCGAAGCTGGCGTTTATGTGCCAGACGAAGGTTATCTCAAGAAATGCTATGACATCTGTAAGAAATACAATGTCTTGTTCATGGCCGACGAGGTACAAAGCGGCATTGCACGTACTGGCAAGATGTTAGCCTGCGACCACGAAAATGTTCGCCCTGACATTCTTATCTTAGGCAAGGCATTGAGTGGCGGCGTCGTTCCAGTGTCAGCTGTCTTGGCCGACGATTACATCATGATGAACATCAAGCCTGGCGAACACGGTTCAACATTCGGTGGCAACCCTATCGCTGCTAAGGTAAGTATGGCTGCACTTCAAGTCGTTAAAGACGAGAACCTCATGGAAAGAGCAGAATATCTCGGCAAAATCTTCCGCGAGGAAATGAAAAAGATAGACAGTCCTATGATTGAACTGGTACGCGGCAAAGGTCTGCTCAACGCTGTCATCATCAAACCAAAAGACGGCAAAGAAGCATGGGACGTTTGTATGAAGATGAAAGAAAACGGCGTATTGGCAAAACCAACACACCGACATATCATCCGCTTCGCTCCACCTTTAGTAATCACTGAAGAAGAATTACGTAAAGCAATAGAAATTATTAAAGAGACGATTTTGTCGTTTTAAAAGATGCTGAGGTACTGAGTTGCTGAGGTACTGAGTTAAAAATTTTATTAACATCTTAGTAACTTAGCATCTTAGCAACTTAGTAACTCAAAAAACTGGAAGTTCGTTAAGGGTTTCCAGTTTTTTATTTTGTACATCGATGTGATAGCAAAACATCGTCTTTCCGTTTGTCAAAACAAGATAATCGACATTCAATCCGGAATAATAACGAATTGCCTGGTCAAGGACTTTCTGTGTTATTGCCACCGATTCCGCCTTACATTCCACTATCATCATTGGTTTTGCGTCTTTATTGAAAACCACTATATCGCAGCGTTTTGGCAATGCATTCACCTTTATAGAATATTCCACTGCTATGAGTCCTGCAGGATATTTCTTCACTTCCACCAGATAATAAAGCATCTTCTGACGCACCTCTTCTTCAGGTGTCAAGGCACAGAAAATCTTACGAATAGGGTCAAAGACTTTTGTCTTGTTATCTTCTGTTATAGTGTTAAACCAATTCATGCGGACAAAATTATAAAATTGTTAAAATAAATTATAAATGTTTACGGAAAATATTTATCTTTGCACCGCAAAATAAGACAGATGTCGGGTTCTACTAGTCGGTCAGGTAACGACACTCTCACTGTCGAAACAGGGGTTCGAATCCCCTACCCGATACCAAGAGCGAGGTGATAGCCTCGCTTTTTTTATTCATAACACTTAGAATTTATTTCTTCAAATCCCAATGTTTTTTATTATATTTGCAGTAACAAAAGCAAACATATGAAAAAATTATTATTCTTTATCTCTCTTTGCTTGATGATAAATCATCTCGATGCACAAAACGAAATGTGGATTTATAAGTCAAACGGCAGTGTTGTAAAATATAACACAGCTGAAATAGACAGCATCAAGTTTATGCCGATACAAGAACCTAGCGATGAAACCATATACGTAAATGCCACACAACTAATTGGAACATACTACGGAGATAACATTGTTGGCACTCTTGGACACTATTGGATTATCTTCACCGATGGAGGTATAGTTGATGGCGTCGCTATGCCAAACACAGAATATTTTCGTTTAGACATCCTCGGCCCACTAGCTACTGACGAAGAAAACATCCGAATCCCTAATGGACATTATTCCTTCGACGCAAACAACGAATTCAATAACTTCTCAATAATTAATATCGGAAGCACCGACTATGTCTACATCGATGAAGCTGGCGAGGCTTGGTCTACTGCACTCACTTCAGCCGACTTGTTCGTCGAAGATAACACCTTAATCCTTAAGGCAAACGCCGACGATAAAGAATATGAAGTAACATTCATCGGTGACTATAACATAGAACAGACAACAATGTCTGAACATATCTCAACTCTTACTTCAGACTACGAAATCAGTTTAAACAATTGTACGGGAACAGTGAAAAGCTTCGGCGATTATTGGAACTGCGGACTATGCAACTGGCAGGTAGAATTTCTGTGCAATGACGGATTGATGAACGGAACATATCTCGTTTTAGACTTCTTAACAGATACTGAACTTAACGGCTCATCAGGGTTTGAAGGCACATATCGCTCAACTGGTTTCTCGGAAGAAGACCATAGCAGACCCGACTTTGCCCCGTATACCTTTATCCCGGGATTCCGTGTAAGCGTCACAGATAACTACATGTTAGGTTCTATGCTCGTCGAACATATCGACGGCACTGCTGTCGAGCAAGCGCCTCTTTTTGACGGTGAGTTCACTATTAAAAATAATAACGATGGAACTCACACCATCATCATCAATGCCACTGACGATGCCAAACCATCACATAAAATAACACTAAACTGGACTGGAAAACTTAAATAAGACTTTAACAAAGCCCCATCCTATCAATGCTCCGACGGCAGCTCCTACAAGAACATCGCCTGGGTAATGAACTCCCATGTATATCCTGCTATATGCCACCAATGTAGCCCAGATGAACATCACCCATCCTATCTTAGAATAGTATTTCTTTAATATATGCGTGATGAAAACTGCCAGTGCAAACACATTGCAGGCATGTGACGAGATGAATCCGTAAGCTCCGCCACAATGTCCGTTAGGAAGATACACCAAGTCCTTTATCGCTTCATTATGACATGGACGCGGTCTCTCAAAAAGAGGCTTGAAAACACTGGACGAAATCTGGTCGGAACATATTATCAACAATATTATACCTATTATTATTAATATGCTCTGCTTCTTATAATTCTTTATTATCAAATATAACAACACTAGATAAAACGGAGTCCAGCTGAGTTTGCCCGATATAAATATCATAATCGGGTCGAGCCAGTCTGCGTGAAGCCCATTGAGGAAAAGGAATAATTCAGTGTCGATATTTAGCATAGGGATTTGAGAATTTGAGGAACTGAGGAATTGAGGAATTGATGAAACCCTCATACCCTTAGTCCCTTAGTTTCTTAATTAAACTGTCTTTTTCCAATATATACAAATCGTTATAAGGATTTCTTCTTATCAGCTCATCAAGTGCCTTGATTGCCTTCTTTGGTTTCTTGTCCTTATACTTATTAAACTCATCATGGAAGTAGCTGTCATCTTTACAAGGATAGCCTATCTCTTCATCATAATGCGTGATAAAACCGACGGCTTCCGTCTCCAATCCTTCGATGGTAAACACTATCGGTATCTCGAAATATTCGTAGTTGCTGTTCTTACATTCGTTCCATTTGTCTTTCGTCATTAGGAAGAACTTCTGCAGCTGCGAGTTGATGTGGTCGTTAAGAGGATTGAGGATATTAAACTCACCGAGTGTTCCGTCGCAATGCACGGTAAACATCATTATCGTTGTTCCTAAAGTACAACTCTGACGAGATATTTTGTTATAATCAACATGCACGAAGAAGTCACGTTCAAAAGCGCCACTGCCACCTTTGTATCTATAGTCTAGCATCGTCTTGATGACCTTGTTGTTCTCATGCAAAATCTCGGACAATGAATCAGACTGGCTCTGAGCGTTGAGCAGTGAGCAAAGAGCAAGTGCTACTAATAACAATATGACTTTGACTTTTGACATTGGACTCTGAACTTTTAATCCTAATTTCAGACGTGTCAATGTGAGTTTATTTTAAAGGAAACACTGACGCGTCTCTACAGAACAAAACCTCAACTCCTAATTCCTCACTCCTCATTAATACTATTCCAAATCATGTCTTTCAGCTCGTTCAAGCCTTGTCCTATTGCGGAGCTGATGAAGATATGTGGCACTTTCTTAGGAAGATGTTTCTTGATATCTTTCTTTTGCTGCTCATCTATGAGGTCGCATTTGCTTATCGCGAGAAGGCGTTTCTTGTCGAGCAGCTCTGGATTGTATTTCTTCAACTCTTTAAGCAAGATGTCGTAAGTACCTTTGACGTCTTCGCTGTCGGCTGCCACCAAGAACAGCAATATCGAGTTACGTTCTATATGACGCAAGAAACGAAGTCCGAGGCCTTTGCCTTCTGCAGCACCTTCGATGATACCAGGTATGTCGGCCATGATGAACGACTTCATGTCGTAATAAGGAACAATACCGAGGTTAGGTGTCAATGTTGTGAAAGGATAGTCAGCAATCTCTGGTTTCGCTGCCGACACCACTGAGAGCAATGTCGATTTTCCTGCGTTAGGGAATCCCACGAGACCAACGTCAGCGAGGAGTTTCAGCTCTATCACAATCCATCCTTCCTGACAAGGTTCGCCTGGCTGAGCAAACTTAGGAGCCTGCATAGTAGCCGACTTGAAGAAAGCGTTGCCTTTACCTCCGCGACCGCCTTTCATCAAGACTATCTCTTGTTTGTCTTCTGTTATCTCACCGAGTGGCTCTCTTGTCTCAGCATCGTAAGCCACTGTGCCAAGAGGCACGTCGACATATATGTTTTTTCCATTAGCACCAGTGCGCAACGCATCGCCGCCATGACCGCCGTCTTCAGCGAAGAGATGTTTTGTATAACGTAGATGTAACAACGTCCATAGCTGAGCATTACCTCTCATGATAACATCACCACCTTTACCTCCGTCACCGCCATCGGGACCGCCTTTAGGGACATACTTTGCACGATGGAAGTGCATTGAACCACCTCCGCCATTACCTGAACGGCAGAACACTTTTACATAATCGACGAAATTTGATGCCATACCTTTTTATTTTTTGGGGATTTGAAGAACTGAGGAACTAAAGAACTGAGGATTCATATTGAATTTAAAACCTCAGAAATATATAACTCAGAAATTCAGAATCACCATCATTATTTTTTTAATCTATTATTTTTCTATAAACAATTTGTTACACCAACACCTACCCTCAATTCCTCAAATCCTCAATTCCTTAATTCCTTACCCTAAAACTCTTCCTCTTCTGCAACCACCTGATTCTTCTGGCTCTGCTCTTGTTCATACAACTCACAGTCGAATTCCAGTGCCACGTCGCTGAGTGGTTTTGGGAAGTCTCCTTTGCTTATATCTAATGTATTGTCAGCATAGACTTTCTGCATATAGATTGCCCATACTGGCAATGCCATGTTAGAACCTTGACCGAGGCCGATGGTGCGGAAGTGTACCGCTCTGTCTTCTGCGCCTGTCCATATACCTGTAGTGAGGTCTGGAGTGATACCCATGAACCAGCCGTCGCTTTGGTTCTGTGTCGTACCTGTCTTACCTGCAATAGGATTACGCAATCCGTATTTATATTTCAGACGTACGCCTGTGCCGCTCTGCACCACGCCTTTCATAAGCTCTATCATCTTATATGCAGTGACCTTATCCATAGCCTCCACCTCTTCTGTGTCGAAATATTCTATCACGTTGCCGTTCTTATCTTCTATCTTGGTGATGAACATCGGTTTGATATAAACACCTTGATTTGCGAAGGTGTTCATCGCTCCTACCATTTCGTATAAAGATATGTCGCATACACCGAGACATATTGAAGGCACTGCTGGTATGTCGGAGGTGACACCCATTCTTCTAGCCATCTCGATGACAGCCTCTGGTCCGAAACGTTTCATAAGATATGTGGAGATACGGTTGTTAGAATGTGCCAAAGCCCATTTCAATGTCACCTCTTCGCCGAACATGCTCTTGCCTGCGTCTCTTGGTTCCCAGAACTTACCGTCTGGCATCTCAATGCTGTAGCTGATGTTAGGCACTGTAGTACATGGTGTGTACTCTCCTTCCTGCATTGCGAGGGTGTAGAGGAATGGTTTGAATGTAGAACCCACTTGGCGGCGAGCCTGTGTCACGTGGTCATATTTGAAGAATTTATAATCGATGCCGCCAACATAGGCCTTCACATGACCTGTACGTGTTTCGACAGACATCAAGGATGATTGCAAGAATGACTTATAATAACGCATAGAGTCCATCGGTGTCATGATAGTGTCGATAGGACCATCCCATGAGAAGACAGTCATCTCCGTAGGTGTTTTGAAGTTTCTCTTGATAGAGTCCATGCTGATGCCTGCGTTTCTCATCTTACGATAACGTTCAGAACGTTTCATCGAGAGTTCCATCAGACTTTCCACCTCTTCTTTTTCAAGAGAGAATGGCGCGTTGGTATAACCTTTCCAATGTCTGTCGAAAGCTGGCTGAAGGTCGAGGGCAAGATGTTCTCTCACTGCCTCTTCAGCATATCTCTGCATCCTAGAGTCGATGGTGGTATATATCTTCAAGCCATCTTTATAGATGTTATAGTTACTGCCATCAGCCTTGGTGCGTGTCTTTGACCACTCTGTGAGTGCCATTCTAAGATGTTCTCTGAGATATGTTGCTTGTCCTGTGTTATGATCCAAGACGCCAAAGTTAGACATGTCGATAGGAATCTGTGAGATAGAGTCACGTTCTTCAGGAGTGATGAATCCGTATGTCGCCATCTGGCTGATGACGAGGTTTCTGCGCTGTAAAGCTCTCTCTGGGTTTCTTATAGGGCTGAAACGTGAAGGAGCATTGACAACGCCAGCCATGAGAGCTGCCTGTTCTATGTTCAAGTCTTTTGGTTCGAGGTTGAAGAATGTCTCCGATGCCTTCTTGATACCGTAGGCATTATGTCCGAAGAACACAGTGTTGAGATACATGGCGATTATCTCATCTTTAGAGTAGTTGTATTCCAGCTTCGTCGCTGTGACCCATTCTTGGAACTTACGTATCACGAGCTGTGGCGTGCTGAGGTTTTCTCCACGAGGGAAGAGGTTCTTGGCGAGCTGTTGTGTGAGAGTACTGCCACCGCCTTTGTCGCTGCCCGTTGCCAAGCCGAACACCACACGTAACAATGCTCTTTGGTCGATGCCTGAGTGTTCGTAGAATCTGATGTCTTCTATAGCAAGCAAAGCCTCAACGAGATGTGGCGACAACTCACTGTAACTCACGTTAGACCTGTTTTCGATATAATATGTTCCTAACACCTTGCCGTCGGCTGAGATAATCTCAGTAGCAAGATTCGTTGACGGATTTTCCAGTTCTTCGAAAGTAGGCATGTCTCCAAACCACTCATGATAGATGCCATAAAACAATCCAAAGACGCTTGTCACACCTATCACGAATAAAGTCCACAACACCACGAGATACCAACGGACTCCCTGTTGCTTAGCCTCGACTTTTTTCTTCTTATCTTTAGTTTCTTTCTTAACCTCTGCCATTTCTATATTTTTTTTGGATCTAAGGATCTAAGGATCTAAGGATCTGAGGATTTGAGGATTTGAGGATCTAAGGGTATAAGGATTTATAAATTCCTCAATTCCTTAGTTCCTTAATTCCTTAGTTCCTTAATTCCTTAGTTCCTTAATTCCTTAGTTCCTCAATTCCTTAGTTCCTCAATTCCTTAGTTCCTCAATTCCTTAGTTCCTCAATTCCTATTCTTCTCAAAACAAACTCCCACATCTACAATGCCATCGAGGACGTCTTCTCGCATCGCTTGTTCTATTTCGAAGCGATAGCTGCCTTTCAATGGAAAATGTAGGTTATCGTTTAACAATATGTTATTATCTCTCATGCTTCCGCTACCTCTTCCAACCCAGCGTCCGTCAGGATATGCCAAGACGATTTCCACCGTGTCATGAGTCTGATTTCCGTCAGGGAAGGTGGTGTGCATAAACATGTAAAAGTTACTATATCTATAATTTTCAAGATGTCTTATGTTGAAATAAAAACTATATGGCGACAAAGTGTCTTCCACATTAACATCGAAATATGGCAGCTCCTGATTGTCCCACGACGCGTTTGGGATTACCACGCTTTCGTCGAAGATGACATTCTTATTGCCGCATGACGACAGCATCATCGCGAACAAAAACACAAGAACTATTTTCTTCATATATCTCATCTGCTATTCGAGTTTGCTTAAATCAACATTCTGACCTTCTTCGCCGTATTCTGTATTACGTTGTTCTTTGATGAAGGCGTAATCTTCAAGCTGTTCTGGAATCTTGCCTTTGTTATTCATAGCTATGATTTCCTTGACTTTCTCAGCAGGTATCGCCATCATGTTGTTTCTGTCGAAGACATAAGAATACCACATCAAGCCTTTGAACACATCGGTCTTGCTATATGAGGCATCGCCTTTCTTTGTTCTAAGCACTATATGACTATCAGGGAAAGCCTTCAATGCGTCTACGTAAGTATCATATTCATAGTTGAGACAGCATTTCAATTTGCCGCACTGTCCTGCGAGTTTCTGTGGGTTTGGAGAGAGCTGCTGCACCCTGGCGACGTTTGTCGTGACAGACTGGAAATTGGTAATCCAAGAGCTGCAGCACAACTCACGACCACATGAGCCAATGCCGCCGAGTTTGGCAGACTCCTGACGGAATCCAATCTGACGCATCTCCACTCTGATATGGAATTCTTCTGCAAGTTTCTTGATGAGCTCTCTGAAGTCGACACGGCCGTCGGCTGTGTAATAGAATATCGCTTTTGTCTTGTCGCCTTGATATTCTATGTCGTTAAGTTTCATGTCAAGTTTAAGGTTCAAAGCAATCTCGCGGCTGCGATACAAAGTACGTTCTTCTAATCTTGTAGATTCCAAGAACTTCTCCACATCGGCGATACGAGCTCTACGATATATCTTCTTCAACTCGCTGGCTGGACAAGTGCTGCCCTTACGTTTTCTCTGTCTGTCGACCAAACCGCCTACCATCGTCACAATACCGATGTCATGAC
>JBGVQR010000021.1:0-28460 GCA_045127605.1 Candidatus Limimorpha sp.
TCCTCAATTCCTCAATTCCTATAATACCGATAAATCATTATTAACGAAAGTATCGTCGCGATTGCATCTGAAATTGGAATGCTCCACCAAACGCCGTTGATGCCGATGAAATTTGGTAATATTAATAATAAAGGTGTCAGAAAGAGAACCTGTCGTGATAGTGATAACAATATTGATTTCTTGGCTTTTCCTATGCTTTGGAAGAAGTTGCCGATGACGATAGGAAGCGAGATAATCGGGAATGTGCACATCACTATTCTCATGCCGTCGATGGAGTATTTAAGCAGTTCTTCGTCGGTGGTGAAGAGCGAACATGTGAACCTTGGTATTGTCTCACCTATGATGAATCCTATTGTCAATGTTATAAAAGCCAAGCCGATAGCTTTCTTTAAAGCTTCTGTCACTCTGTCGAACTGCCGTGCTCCATAGTTGTAACTGACTATAGGCTGCATGCCTTGAGTGATACCCAACACTATCATGGTGAAGAAGAATGTCACACGGTTGACGATGCCGTAAGCACCTACCGACAAGTCGCCGCCGAATTTTTTCAATCCGGTGTTGATTAAGATGATAATGACGCAAAGCATTGAGTTTAATAAGAATGGAGACAAACCGATTGCGAGTATGTCTTTGATAATCTTGATGTCGAAGACGAAGTCATCTCTGTCGAAGTGTACCAATTCGTTTTTGTTGGAAAATATCTTGAAGAGATAAATCAAAGGTATTGTCTGTGCTACCACTGTCGCTATCGCAGCTCCGCGTATTCCCATCCCGAGAGGGAAGATGAAAAGCCAGTCGAGGAAGACGTTTGCTACTACGGTTATTATCGTTGCTATCATCGCTTCGTTAGGGTGACCTGAAGCTCTTAATACAGAATTAAGTCCGTGGTATAAGTGAGTGATGATGTTACCGATAAGGATAAATTGCATGTATTCGTATGCGTAAGGCAGAGTCTGTTCGCTAGCACCGAAGAAGAATAATATCGGCTTTAAGAAAGCTAGGCATACGATTGTGAATATTATTCCGAAGAAGATGTTGAGCATTACGGTGTTGGCTAAGGCTCGGCAGCCTTTTTTGTAATTCTTCTTGCCGAGTTCCATGGCTGTCACAGTAGAAGCACCTACACCTACCATAGCTCCGATGGCTGCACCTAAGTTCATGAAAGGGAAGGTGATAGCCAATCCTGATATCGCCAATGGTCCGACGCCATGTCCGATGAAGATGCTGTCAATCATATTGTATAATGAAGAGGCAGTCATCGCGATGATGGCTGGTGTGGCGTATCTCTTTAATAATTTTCCAACGCTTTCTGTACCTAGTAATAATGCTCCTTTCGGTTCGCTCATGATGTTGTTTTTTTGAAGGTGCAAAATTGCAAAAAAAACTCCAAATAAGAACCGAATTTTGGCAAATAATTTTTCAAAATATAATGTTAAATATCAACGCTTTAGAAAATAAGTACAAAGCCGCCGCCCTTGCTCATTTTCACCTTGTATGTGTTGTCGGTGACAGTGACGCTGCTTTTGACGTAATCTTCTGCAATTTTATTAGCGTTCACGCCATCGCGGAATTCAACAGCTTGGTCGTGTTTTAGGTTTAGCGGAGAAAGGTCGATTTCAATCTCACGTTCTTCCCAGTTGGTGATGCCGCCCACGTACCATCTGTCGCCTGAACGGCGTGCTATGATGACATATTCTCCAAGCTTGCCGTCGATGGCTATGGTCTCGTCCCATACTGTAGGAATCTCAGCGATGTATTGGGAGCATTCGTCTTCGTCTCTGTAGCTGCTTGGACTGTCGCAGAGCATGTTGAAAGGAGATTCAAAAACCACATATTCTGCCAGTTGTCTGCATCGTGTGCCTTGGCTCATCGGCTCGGTCCATACTGCTCTGTAGTTGTCTCTGTTAGCGTTACGCATCGCGCCTTGAGTGTAATCCATCGAACCGGCTAACATTCTTATAAAAGGTATAGTGGTTTCGTAAGTCACAAGGTCGAGGTTCTGATTCCATTTCACGTTTTCCAATCCGTAGACACCTTCGAAGTTCAGTACGTTAGGGTAGGTGCGGCTGAGACCTGTTGGCTTATACGCTCCGTGGAAGTCGATGATGAGATGATATTTAGCAGCAGTCTCTGCCATTCTGTAGTAGAAGTTGACAGTCTTCTGGTCGTCTCTGTCGATGAAGTCGACTTTAAAACCTTTGATGCCCATTTCTGAATAATACTTGCACACTTCTTCCATGTCGCGTTCTATAGCGACAAAACCAGCCCACAATACTATGCCGACGCCTTTAGTGTCAGCATATTCAACTAATTCAATGAGGTCTATCTCTGGTATCACTTCGAATAAGTCTGCCTTTTTGTTGACAGCCCATCCTTCATCTAATATGACATATTCGATGCCATATTCTGCGGCAAAGTCGATGTAGTGTTTATATGTCTCGTTATTGATTCCAGATTCAAAGTCAACGTCTTTGATGTTCCAAGCGTTCCACCATTCCCAAGCTACCTTGCCAGGAACAATCCAGCTATTGTCGTCGATACGAGAAGGTTCGGCGAGTCTGTAAACCATATCGTTATTGGTCAGCTCTTTGTCTTCTTCTGAAATAATCATACATCTCCAAGGGAAGTTACGTGTACCTTCTACTTTGGCAATATAGTCTTCACGTTCTTTCACGAGATATTGCAACATATTGTAACCGCCTTGTTCTTCGGTCTTAGGATAATTGGCGTGAATGCCGCTGAGACTGTTTGCATTCTCTTTATTCTTTCTCAAATAAGTTCCAGGGTAATCTTCTAAGTTAGCTTCTGTAATGACGACTTTCTTGTTGTCTTTCAGAGAAACTAAAACAGGAAGGAAAGCAAGTTTGTCATCTTCAATCTGTGATAATTGTGTTATGGCGTATACGTTTTCGAATGAGTTGAAAAACTGTTTGCTGATGTTGTCGCCGTAGAAGTTGCCTGGATTTACATAAGGAATATATGTTGTATAGTCTTCATCGAAATTATATGAGATATTTTCTTTTACGATGGTTATTGGCTTAGGGAATTTGGTGCAGAAACGATAAGCAATGCCGTCGTCATAAGCTCTGAATTGTATGCTGTAATTGCCTTTGAAGTTAAGAGTCAGTTCGTTGTAATTATTTTCTACATGCTCTTTTTTGTAGAAGTCTGCTTTTATGCTTTCGTTTATGCTTTCAGTTTTAGAGCTTCTGACTATAGGATTTGCGCCCAATACTTTGCCGTCGTTCAGTTCCATTGATATAGGAGAGTCAATTATGACGACAGTATTACCATGACTTACTGAATATTTTAAAAAATCCTTATCGACTGTTATTTTAATGTTAATGTTTTTTTGCGGAGATTCTAAATTATATACGTTTTGTGAATTGGCGATGTTAAAACTTAGGATTGTCAAAAGACATAATATCAAAGATTTAGCTTTCATAATGAGTGTGTTGATGTGTTTAAAATATTTGTTTCAAAGATAGAAAAAATAATGTTATTTGATTAAGGAAAAATGCTTAACTTTGGCAAAACAAATAAATAATAATATGAATCTTTTATTAATTAGTAATTCGACAAATTTTGGAGAGACATATCTTGCATGGCCTATGAGTCAGCTAGAGTCTTTCTGTGAGAAAAATAATCTTACATCAGATAGTAAAATCGTTTTTGTTCCTTTCGCAGGTGTATTTATCAATGGCAATCCTTATCCACAGAGTTATGATGCTTATACAGCAAGAGTTAAGAATGTATTTGCAGAAAAATTAGGATTGAATAATTTCGTTTCTGTTCATGAAGTTGAGGATAAGATACAACTTGTTAAAGAAGCTGCATGTATTGTTGTTGGTGGTGGTAACACATTCCATCTTGTTGCTGAGCTTCATAAATATGGTTTGATGGATGCTATTGCTGAAGCAGCAAGAAAAGGTACAGCATATATCGGCTGGAGCGCAGGTTCAAATATAGCATGTCCAACATTATGCACAACTAACGATATGCCTATCGTTCAACCTGCATCATTCAAGACTTTGAACTTGGTTCCATTCCAAATCAATCCACACTATCTCGATCCACATCCAGAAATCGACAAGATGATAAAACATGGTGGCGAGACACGCCAAGATCGTATCAACGAATATCTTGCAGTAAACCAAAATATGAAAGTTGTTGGTCTTCGTGAAGCATCTGCATTGTGGGTTACAGAAGACAAGGTCGTTTTGAAAGGTGGCAAAAAATTGGTTGTTTTCAAATATGGTGCAGAGCCAATCGAACTCGAACCAAATTCAGATGTAACTAAATACGTTATTTAAAGACAACTGACAATAGTCAACAGACAACGGGCTGTATATACATTGTTAAAATATGTAATTCATGGTCCTTTGTCTGTTGTCATTAAAAACAAAAAAATAATATTTGGTGTTTATGGGAAAATAAAACATCAAGTATTATGAAATCTAAGTTATTATCATTGGCATTATTTCTAATCTTGAGCGGAAGTGTTTTTGCACAGAGTTCTGCCAAGATGGAAAGGATGCAACGTCGTGAAGCTCGCAGAGCACGACAAGCAGCCGAGTTGGCACAGTCGCGTGCCGAGATGATTAAGTTGGTCCATGACACATCTTTTGTCTTAGAAGCCAACACTTTTATTGGTCCATTCGGACAAGAGTCGCCTGTCACTTCATTCCAAAATTATTTTGCCATAATAGGCGATAAGGTTGCTATTAGCATTGTGTTCAACAATCCGCCTGCATCGTCTTTGGCACCTCTTGCATGGTATGGACCAGGTGTCCCTGGAGTAGGACCAGGCTATACAAGTCCTGGCTATCCTGGTTGGAACTGGCAGTCGTGGGATACGCCGAACACTCCAGCCACCTTGACATCTTACAATGTCGACATGTCGGAGCCCGACGGACCATTTGTGATAACGGGATCGTTTAGGACATGGACAGGTGTGATACCCGTCAACTTTAAGGTGTATGTACAAGCTAATGGAATGGGAAGGATTATTTTTTATTCCAATGATGGCGGACAAGTGACATTTACAGGTGATATAGTGTCTCCAGAAAATGCTGCTACAATATATCCGCTTCCATAATATGTCGATATATTTATGTTTTAAGAGCACCTTCGGGTGCTTTTTTAGTTTAATTTTTACTTCTCCTTTTTTTGTTTAAAAAATAACAATATAGCTTGATTGTTAGCTAATTGTGAAGAGAAAATATTTATATTTGCAAGTGCTTATTTTAGAGGGATTTTGTTGATACTTAATAAAAATCTAAAAATAAATATACAAATTATTATAATATGATACACAAAGGTTTAACAACGGAACAGGTGGAAGAAAGTCGTAAAAAACACGGCTCTAATATCTTGACACCGCCAGAAAAAGACTCGCTCTGGCATCAGTTTATTGAAAAATTTAAAGACCCAATCATCAGAATTTTATTGATAGCTTTGGCTTTGTCAGTCGGAGTTTCTTTGTATGAATTCTTCGCACACGATGAAGGCCTGTCAGTTTTATTTGAACCAATAGGAATCTTCGTGGCTATTATGCTCGCTACTTGCATCGGCTTTGCTTTTGAAGTTAGTGCAAACAAGAAGTTTGAGGTTCTTAATAAAGTCAGTGATGATGAAGAAGTTAAAGTAGTTCGTAATGGTAACATTACAGTTATCGGTCGTAAAGAAATCGTTGTAGGTGATGTCGTTATCATCGAAACCGGCGACGAAGTTCCTGCCGATGGCGAACTCATCGATGCCTTCTCACTCCAAGTCAATGAGTCTGACCTCACTGGCGAACCAATGGCAACAAAAACCATCGACCCTAAAGACTTTAAAAAAGACGCTACTTATCCTTCAAACTACGTTCTCCGTGGTAGTAAAGTAATTGATGGTCACGGCGTGATGATAGTCGATAAAGTCGGTGATGCAACAGAATGGGGTAAGGTTTATCAAGGTTCTCAAATAGAGAATAATATCAAAACACCACTTGATAATCAACTCGATCATCTTGGAAAGATTATCACTGTAGCAAGTTATGTCATCGCATCTATCATTATCGTGATGCGTCTCTTGTTGTTCTTCACTTCCGGAGAAACATTTGAATGGTTAGGCTTCGCTCAATATCTCCTCAATACTTTGATGATGGCAGTGACAATCATAGTTGTTTCTGTTCCTGAAGGACTTCCAATGAGCGTTACTCTCAGTCTTGCATTGAGTATGAAACGTATGCTTACAGCTAACAACCTCGTCAGAAAGATGCACGCTTGCGAGACAATGGGCGCAGCAACAGTTATCTGTACAGACAAGACTGGAACATTGACACAAAATCAGATGAGCGTCAATGATATGAGTTTCCTCGCTCTCCCTGAAAAACAATTGGGTAATAATGAAATCAGCAACCTCATTAAAGAAAGTCTCGCTCTTAACACAACAGCTTTCCTCGACTTCAGCGATGAAAAGAAAATCAAGGCTATCGGTAATCCAACAGAAGGTGCATTGTTGCTTTGGTTGAATAAACAAGGTGTTGACTATATGCAAGTGAGAGAAGGCGTTAAGATGTATCAACAAGTTCCTTTCTCAACAAAATATAAATTCATGGCTTCTATCGTTGAGTCACCATCGATGGGAAAACCAATCTTCTACGTTAAAGGAGCTCCTGAAATCTTGTTGAAACACTGCTGCAAAATCTCAACTCCAGAAGGTGAAGTCGATATTACTCCTTATCGCTTGGATGTTGAACGTCAGCTTCTTGAATATCAAGGTAAGGCAATGCGTACACTCGCTTTCGCTTATAAAGTCGGTGACCCTAACGAACAGTCATTCGATCCAAATACAGATGATTTAGTAGCAGAAAACTTTATATTATTAGGTATTGTAGCTATCGCTGACCCAATTCGTGGCGATGTTGCTGAAGCTGTTAGAAATTGTATGTCTGCTGGTATTGATGTTAAAATCGTTACTGGTGATACTCCTGGTACAGCTATCGAAATCGGACGTCAGCTTGGATTGTGGCTCGGCACTGACTCTAAAGACGTTAACCATATAACAGGCAAAGACTGGGAAGCACTTTCAGATGAAGAGGCTCTTTCAGTAATGCATAAGATTAAGATTATGTCACGCGCACGTCCTATGGATAAAGAACGTCTTGTAAGATTGCTTCAATCTGATGGTGAAGTCGTTGCTGTTACCGGTGATGGTACAAACGACGCTCCTGCTCTTAAAGCTGCTCAGGTTGGACTCTCCATGGGCGATGGTACCACAGTAGCTAAAGAGGCATCGGACATCACAATCCTCGACAATTCATTCAACAGTATTGCTCGCGCTGTGATGTGGGGAAGGTCGTTGTATATTAATATCCAACGTTTCGTGGTATTCCAAATGACAATCAACGTAGCAGCATGTCTCATCGTGATGCTCGGCTCATTGTTAGGAACAGAAATGGTTCTTACAGTTACTCAAATGCTTTGGGTTAACCTCATCATGGATACATTCGCAGCTTTAGCTCTCGCTTCATTGCCACCATCAGAAATGGTGATGAAAGAGAAACCTCGCAGCAGAGATGCAAACATCATAACAAAACCAATGATGTGGCTGATATTCGGTGTCGGTTTGTTGTTCGTATTCTTGATGTTCGGTCTCGTTCAATATTTCAAACATGCTGATGTTACTTCATTGGCAGACTTCTCGTTCGCAGAATATTTCAAGAATTATTTCAATTTCAAAGCATCACAAGGAATTTCAGCTTTGGAACAAACATACATCTTTACGATATTTGTGTTCTTGCAATTCTGGAACTTGTTTAACGCTAAGGCATTCCACAGCGAAGGCTCGGCATTCAAAGGCTTGTTCAGAAAAGACGTCATCGCTGGTTTCGGTCTCGCATTGTTTGTTATCGTAGCAGGTCAGTTGCTCATCGTAAGCTTCGGCGGCGAGATGTTCAATGTAGCAGCAATGAGTGCTAAAGACTGGATGTACATAGTCTTAGGAACATTGCCGGTATTCCTCATAGGAGAGGCGATGAGAATAGTTAAGAAATTATTGAGCTAAAATGTAGAGACGTATCAAAATTTGTAGAATTTTGCTGCGTCTCAGATATTTGAATAGAAGGAGAGACGTGTCAAATTCGCAGAGTTTTGACACGTCTCTCTTCTTTTTGAACTCCAAACTCCTAACTAAAAAGACGCAGCAATTACATATTGTTTATTTTTTATGGTGTAATTGATACGTCTCTACAAATCCTCAGTTCCTCAAATCCTCAAATCCTCAATTCCTATCAAATCTCCACAATAATTCCAAACATAAAGTTGATTCCAGCTTGTGGGAAATATCCATCTTCAATATATTCTGTTCCTCCGACAAGTGCCTTGTAAACCCAGGCGTTGCTGCAATATTTGTTGTTGAAGATGTTGTTTATCGAAAGATTGAAGTTCAATGTCTTAAACAATGACTGCTTCCATTCATAATTGATGTTGACATTGCTTACGAAATATGGGTCCAGACTTCTTGAAAGGGTAGATGTGTTGTCAATGTATTGCCTTCCAACATATTTCTCCTGAAAAACGATGTCTAGATATTTTATTGGAGTTACTTTCAAATTCAAACCTGAAATGACATTAGGTGAAAATGAAATGTCTGTTGTACCAAGATTGTTCTCAATCTGTCCTAAATAATTCCAGTCAGCATCGTAATTCTCAACAAAATCAACGAAGTTTAAAATCTTATTCTGGCTTAAAGCGAAATTGAAATCCAATCCGAAATATTTATTTGGTTGATATGCAAGACTTCCTTCCAGACCGAATCTGTAGCTTTTATCAACATTGGTCATAATAGTCGCTCCAACATTGTTAATTTCGCCAGTCAAAACTAATTGGTCTCTGTAATCCATATAGAAAAGGTTGGTGTTCAATGCTATTTTTCTATTTCTATAAGAATAACCTAATTCGTAATCAATGAGTTTTTCGTGAGTTATGTTCTCTCTCTGAATCTCGTCAGCATCGGTATAGATGTCGCGGTTTGGTTCTCTGTTGGAATATGCCACAGAAAAATATGCTGAATTATTTTCGTTTATGGTGTAAAAAATACCGCCTTTAGGATTCCAGAAATTGAAGATATGATTTTGCGTGATGTCGTTCAAATCATCATGAATGCCGTTCAAATCATAATTGATATGTCTGTATTGTATCTCGGCGAAGAAATTAAGATATGAATTTAACTCGTAATTGCTTGATACATATACATTGTAATATTGTTTGTTGCTTTTGTTTTCGTACCATCTGTAATTCAAAGGAACTGCATATTCCGCCCAGTTGATGATTCCGTAATGATTGCCGTGGTATTTGTTCCAGCTGCCACCGTAATTGATGTCAAATCTTCCAACTTTTTGATTTAAGTTTATGTTGACGCCGTAGAATTTATTGTCTAACCATTTCTGTTGTATTAAGTTAAGTCGTTCGATGACAGTGTCGCCGATAATCAAAGGTTCTAATCCGTAACTGGAGAGTTTCTTATCGTTTTTATAATTTTCGTAATAACCTTTTCCTGTTGTTAAAAACGCTGATGCTGTCAAGATTAGATTTTGATTGAAGCTATGAGCGTAATGTAATTGGTAGTAAGTCTGATTATATTTATCTATCTCGTTTTCGTAATAACCGATGAAATTACCGTCTTTATCGTACATCATTCCCGCAGGATTGAAGGTGGGATTTGTGTCGAGACTGTCTTTCGGTGTTCCGTTCCATGCTTGGTAAGTCTCTTCTTTACCGTTCATAATCATGAATTTAAGGAAGTCATTTTCATCTGACCATGAAGCTGAAAGTTGATATGAGAACAAGTCTGAATAAGCTCTGTCGATGTATCCTTCAGAATTTATTTTGCTGATTCTTCCGTTGACATTGAATCCGTTATGGTTTCTTCCAGTAGAAAAATTCAATGTGTTTTTCAATGTGTTAAAAGAACCTGCTGAACTGCTTAGTCTTGCGAAAGGCTCTGTCGTTTGTTCGTCGGTTTTTATGTTGATTGAAGCTCCGAAAGCAGCTGCACCATTACTTGAATTTCCTACGCCTCTCTGAATCTGTATGTTATCTACCGAAGATGCTAGATCAGGAAGGTCGACGAAATAAACCAGACTCGATTCTGCGTCGTTGATAGGAACTCCATTCAAGGTGACGTTGATTCTTGTGAGGTCGCTGCCACGAACTCTCATGCTTGTGTAACCTACGCCTGCGCCAGCATCTGAACTGACAATGACAGAAGGTGTGTTTTGCAAAAGAAATGGTAAATCTGTTCCTTGGTTGCTCTTTTTCAATTCGTTAGAAGTGACTTCTGAGTAGGTGAGTGGCGTCTTCTCTCCAACTCGTGAAGCTGTGACAATAATTTCATCTTCCATCATGGAATCGGCTGTCATCGCGACTTTTACCTTGCTGTCTTTGGCAATGTTAATTGTTGTTTCATAAATTTTGAAACCTATGTAAGATGCTTCTAATGTGTAAGTTCCTTTTTCGATGTTCTTAAAATTAAAGTTGCCGAACTCGTCGCTGACAGTCATAATATTCAATTCTTTTAATGAGATGTGCGCGCCGATTAATGCTTCGTGGTTTTCTTTGTCTATCACGTTTCCGCTTAAAGTGAATTGTGCAAATAATTGCAATGGCATCAAGACGGCGACTATGACTAAAGTTTTTAATGTTTTGAACATAACTAATTGATTTAAAAGTTAATAATAATTTTAAATCAATAGGAGGAAGTTTTTGATGTGTCTCATTTCCCGGTCTCGGCATTATCCGTATCCGGTTCAGAGGGTGTGATCTCAGCCTGTATTTCATTTCACTTTCGTAAAAAAGGCACCCCTATTGAAAGTCGAAGCAAAGATATTATATTTTTTTTTAAGTTTGCAAGAAAAAATAATAAGATGAAGATTTTAATTTTAAATGGTCCTAACTTGAATCTCATAGGTAGGAGGGAACCACAAATATATGGAACAGAGTCTCTTATTGATTTTGTTGAAAAGATGAAAAATAAGTTTCCAGAGCATCAGTTAGATTATTTTCAATCTAATCATGAAGGTGTTTTGATTGATAAATTACACGAGGCTTGGGATAATTATGACGGAGTCGTCTTCAATCCTGGAGCTTATTGTCACACTTCTATCGCTTTGGCAGATGCGATACGTTCTATAGAAACTCCAGTCGTTGAAGTTCATATAAGTGACATTTATTCACGGGAAGAATATCGTCATCATTCATATACAGCGGAAGCGAGTGTGAAAAGTGTTGTGGGAAAAGGACTTAATGGTTATGAGGAGGCTGTGATGTATTTAATTAGGAGTTAGGGTAGAGACGTATCATACAACACAATAAGGATAAGCAATAACGTCGTTGATGCGTTTAATCGGATAACAATGAACAATGAACAATGGATAATGAATAATGAACAATGAGCAATTATACATTATACATTATACATTATACATTATACATTATACTTTTAAGAAAAATCTCTCTCTTCCAATTCGCTGTATAATTTCTTCTTCTCTAAGAAGTGCTTGAAAACGATATTTTTCTGATAAATTTGCGACACTTTGTTTTGAGTGAGTTTTCTCCTTTTCTTTTTTAAGTAAGGGAGATGTCTCAAGAAACTGAAGTGTGCGCGTGTAACTGCGAAGAAGTCGGCAAAACTGCCGTCGCACAAGAATTTGAATGCAGCAATCCAATCTAAGAAAAATCTGTAGGATATTGTTCCGAATACTTTCCCTTTTGGAAGGTTCTTCATCAATAAAGAAAGGTTGTTCCTGAAATTGAGGTAAGTCTTTCTCGCAGATGACTTTGGTAATGTGCCGCCACCGATGTGATATATCTTTGAGTCTGGGCAATACATTATTTTATATCCGGCATTTTTCAGTCTCCAACACAAATCTATTTCTTCCATGTGGGCAAAGAAATCTTCGTCTAGACCTCCGAGTTTATGATAAAGAGAAGCTTTTACAAACATACAAGCTCCTGTTGCCCAGAATATTTCTTTTACGTCGTTGTATTGTCCATTGTCGGTTTCAAGTTCTTGGAATACTCTTCCGCGGCAGAATGGGTAGCCGTATTTGTCGATGTAACCGCCTGCGGCTCCAGCATATTCGAATTTTGTCTTTTCGTAATATGACAAAATTTTAGGTTGACAGGCAGCAATGTTTTCATCGCTGTCCATCAATTTAATAATAGGTTCAATCCAATGAGGTGTGACTTCAATGTCGGAGTTTAATAATACGTAATATTCAGCTTCGATTTGTCGTAATGCGACATTATATCCTGTTGCAAAACCACCATTGAAGTCGTTAACAATCAGTCTGATATTAGGGTAATTAGATTTTATGAAATTGACGGAGTCATCAGTTGATTTGTTGTCAGCAACGATGATTTCTGCATAATCTGCATTGTTTGCAATGACGGTTGGTAAGAACTTCTCCAAGAACTCTTTACCGTTATAATTTAATATGACTACCGCTACTTTTTTCATGGGCGCAAAGATAGTAAAAGTCAACAGACAACAGACAACGAACAACAGTTTTTTTAAGTTGAAAATGGAAAGTAATTTTCAATTTTCAATTTTCAATTTTCAATTAAAAAAAGACTCCCATTTCTGAGAGCCTTTTGAGTATAAATAAAATATGTGGTGTTAAGAAATTACTTTCGTTATCTTGGATTGTCGTAGTAGTCTTTTGCATTGTCACCGTAGTTGATACCAGGGTTGACGCTACCATCTGAGTTATAATATTGTTGGTAAGTACTATATGTTCTTTCGTAGATTTCGCTAGTCCATCTGTTGTTATTGAGTTCACCAACAGCATCGGAGTGAATGAGTTGGAAATCATTGGTTGCGATATCTAAAGTCATGAAGACGAATTTCTTGTTTCTTTGTTTGTCTAATGTGTAGTAATGCCAAATTTCGTATGGGTAAGCACCAGCTTCGTTATAGTTTTGAACTATTCTGTCAGGTGCACCGTATTTGAGGAATACTATGCCTCTATCTGTTTGATAACCTTTCATTCTATGTGCAGAGAATGAAGCATTTACACGTTTTACTTGTGCGTGGTATTTCTCCCATTCTTCTTTTGGTGATAAAGTGTTGCGACTTGCCCAGAAGCTATAGAAATATTGTTGCATTGTCTCGATGTCGTCGGTTTTTACCAAATTGAAAGCATATTCTTTTTCGATTTGTGAGGAAATAGCTTCCAATGATTTTATATATTCTCTGATAGTGTCTAAGTTGTTGATATTTCCAGAGAAAACATTTTCGACAGATATTGATGCTAAAATTGAATTGTCTATCTGATAGTTAGAGTTGCTTCTCTGGAAGAAGAACTGGTTGTATCCTATTATTTCGTTGTTTCTGTCGCGAGCTTCAAGCACTAAGTAATAATTGCCAGAAGGAAGAGAACTGATATCCATTGTGTTGATAATGACTTCGGTGTCTTTAACATTCATTCTTTTTGTGAAGAAGAGGTTGTTGACGATGGTATTACTTTCAAATGTCTTGATGTATGTGTTAAGGAGATATTTTTCGTTTTCGCCAAGTTGTTTCTTGGTGTTATAAATCTCTGTGTAGAATGCTAACTTGTTGATTGACTCTGGATAATAAGGCATAATCATAGGAACGAGGTCATAGCCGTTCTTTGAATTAGCAGATTCTGCTGTACTTACCTTGTAATCTTCAAGAGCGATGATGCTTGAGAAGCAGATGTTTTCTGGGAAGTCAATTACGACAGTTTCATTAACTTTGAATGGTCTTTCTTTCTTGTTGTTGGCATCTTCTATTGTTACTTCCATTTGGTATTCGCCATTTGGCAATGAATAACGTTGGATGTCCATGAAGAAACCGTCTAAATTTGTTGTGTCAGCGACTTGAGGACTTGTGACAGAGTATTTGTCATAATTTTTGATAGATTCACCTTGTTTAAATATAACAGTGAGATTAATAGCTGCATTGTACTGACCATTTGACTGTTTTATATAAGTCAAACTGCTACAATCGAAGGTGATGTAAGTTTCTAAATAAGGTGTGTTGTCACTTGTGATGTTAAATGTTCCGTAAGAAATAAAAGAGTTGATATTCTTCTCTTGTGCTACAATCTGTGTCGATAAAACACATAATAAAATAAATGTTAGTATTCTTTTCATTTTTAAGTTAAAATTTGTTCTGCAAAGATACTTATACTTTGAGAAATGTCAATAAATTTTAACTTTTATTTTATGGAAATGTATCGACAAAATTTTTGTAACAATTATTAAATCAAATAGATGTAAAAATGATTTCCTTAGAAGTTCGATTTTGTAAATGTTAATAAAAATTGGTGAAGCTCATCTTTAATGTTAAAGATATTTTTGATTTTATTACTTCTTTTATTAGCAGCTCCGTATGTCAAACCGAGAAGAACAGCGATTTCGACATTGTTTAAATTCATAAAGTTGAGGATTATGAATTTAATGTCGCTGGTTGTGATGCTTGCATATTCTTCCTTCAATGAATGAATTGCTTTTGGGAAGCAATCGTTAAAAGTCTTTGTCAGAGAAATGATGTCTTTGTTTGACAGCTGAAGTTTGCTATAATTTTGTACGTTTTTGGTCAAGATTGTTATGCCTTCTAATGAAGATTTGATTTTTTTATAAATATATGTTTCGCAAAAACGACTATAGGCTTCTTCGAAGTTCTCATTAGGTGTTAAATCGTTGAGTTTCTTTGAAATATTATTGATTATTTTATCCTTGGATTCTATTATTTCCTTATTGCCGTCTATGGTCTTTTGAGCAGAACGTATTTTTTCTCTGTCTCGCTTTTTGTTTTTATTGAAAATAATAATGATAGATATTATAATTATTGTGAATATTAAAATTGTGAATATTACATATTTATTGTCATTATTCTTTATACTTTCATTTTTGTTGTTTATGATATTACTATTTATATCGTAAATCTTTTCTAAATCTAATTTAAGAGGTGTTTTTCTGATTTCAATAGAATTATTCTTAGCCTGATGTTGGATGTAAAACATCTCGTTTTCATGCTCATTAGTGTTGAAATAAGACTCTGCTAACTTTTCAGAGAATGCTAATTTCTCTTGTTGGTTTCCGTTTTCAAAACAATACTTTAGATGAGGTATTGCTTCGATGTAGTTTCTTTCATAAAAATATTTTGTTCCTATAGCTGAATGGAAATCATAGTCTTGTATTTTTACGTTAAAATGATTTATGAATATAGAATCTGCTTTTGCATAATCGTTTAATTCATATAGAGTTGTAATCTTATTGTCGATAATTTTTCTATAGATATTGTTTGGAATGTCATCTTTTTCTTCAGCCATTTCGAAGTGAATCATGGCGATATTAGGCATGTGGTTATATTGATATAATTTGCCAGTCTTCAATAATATGTTTATCGCTTTTTCATTATTATTTGAAGCTTCGTAATCGGAGAGGGCTTTGTCGTAAAGTACAGATGCTGGCTTAAGCGAGTTGATATCCTTGTAAATATCTCCGAGTCTTTCGTAAATCTCACCTCTAAATAGATAGTCGTAAGATTTTGTGCTTTTGCTTTTGGTTATGTAATTGTTGATATAATAAAGTGCATTGTATAATTTCCTTGTCGCTTGTAAAGGATTGTTTGATGAGTAATCTTCAGTAGCGTTGTAGTAGTAAATTTGTGATATTTTTTGAAGAAATTCCGGACGTTTGTGATATTTTTCTGCGCATTTCTTTGCAGATTCAATATTATATTCTATCAATGAGTCGTTTTCTGTGTAAGAATAATCAAGGATTTCTTCACAATAAGATTTAGATACATCACTACAAGAAATGAAATTCAAGGTGGTGATTATCAAAGATAAAAAAATAATATTTCTGTTAAAAGACCTCATATTTGATTACAAAAATACTGCTTTTATTTGGTGTATGAAATAAAAAAAATATTTTTTTTGAAAAACTCTTGCGTGGAATGAAAAATTTGTATCTTTGCAGCGGAGAAATGGCAGAGCGGTCGAATGCGGCGGTCTTGAAAACCGTTGTACAGCAATGTACCGGGGGTTCGAATCCCTCTTTCTCCGCGGAGATGAAGCGACTAGAAAGTCGCTTTTGTTCTTTAATGACTAAAGGCTAATGACTAAAGTCTAAAGGTTTTGTTAGATTTGTTAGCAAACAAATAACTTGTGGTCTTGTTGTCTTATAGTCTTGTTGACTTAACGAAATAGGAGGGATGCCAGAGTGGTCGAATGGGGCGGTCTCGAAAACCGTTGACCGGTCTCCCGGTCCGAGGGTTCGAATCCCTCTCCCTCCGCAAAAGAAAATAAGTGTAAAATAAAACTGCTGATAATCAATATGTCGGCAGTTTTATTTTTTATATCTATACGAAGTCTTGTTTAAAATTGTAACTATTGACAGCTCATCGCTTTTAGCTCATTGCTCAAAGCCTAATTTCAATATAATTTTTTGTTATAATTTTTCCATCCTATATGCGTTTTTTTTCGTATCTTTGTTATGTTAATATAACACTAAATTATACTAAATTATAACTAACATTTTTAATATGAAAACAGATATTGAAATCGCAAGAGAAACATCTCTTAAAAAAATCGAAGATATTGCAAGTAATATTGGCGTACCTACTGACGAGATAAACAATTATGGCAAATATATTGCTAAACTTCCACTATCTCTTATTGACGAAGATAAGATAAAGAAAAGCAATCTTATCCTTGTCACTGCCATCACTCCTACAAAGGCAGGAATCGGTAAGACTACTGTCTCTATCGGTCTCTCTTTGGGCCTTAACAGAATCGGTAAGAAAGCTATTGTTGCATTGCGCGAGCCTTCACTCGGTCCTTGCTTCGGTATGAAAGGTGGTGCGGCAGGCGGCGGTTACTCTCAGGTGCTGCCAATGGAGAATATTAACCTCCACTTCACTGGCGACTTCCACGCGATAACATCTGCGCATAACATGATTACTGCGCTGCTCGACAATTACATCTATCATAATAGAAAAACAGGTCTCGCTCTCAAAGAGATAAAATGGAAACGTGTGCTCGACGTCAACGACAGAAGCCTGCGTAATATTGTCACTGGTCTCGGTGGTTCAGCTAACGGACTTCCTACAGAAAGCGGATTCGACATCACTCCTGCATCAGAGATTATGGCAATTCTCTGTCTCGCCAAAGACCTTGATGACTTGCGTCGCCGTGTGGGTAATATCCTTTTAGGTTATACATTCGATGACCAACCTCTGACAGTCAACGACCTTGGCATCGCTGGTGCAATCACTGTGCTTTTGAAAGATGCTATTCAACCTAATCTCGTACAGACAACAGAAAACACAGCGGCTTTCGTTCATGGCGGTCCTTTCGCTAACATTGCTCACGGATGTAACTCTCTCATCGCTACGAAAATGGCTCTCAGCTACGGCGACTATGTAATCACTGAAGCTGGTTTCGGTGCAGACCTCGGCGCAGAAAAATTCTTCGACATAAAATGTCGTAAGGGTGGTCTCTCTCCAAAACTTACAGTTGTAGTGGCTACGGCACAGAGTCTGAAACTGCATGGTGGTGTCCCTGAAGACAAAATCAAGGAACCAAATATTGAGGGATTGAAGAACGGTCTTCCAAACCTCGACAAACATATCGAGAATTTAAAACGCTTCGGTCAGAAGGTTATAGTTACATTCAATAGATTTGCAAGTGACACCGACGAAGAGATTGCATTGGTTGCAGAGCACTGCAAAGAATTAGGAGTGGGATTCTGCATGAACAACGTTTTCGCTGATGGAGGTAAAGGTGCTGAAGAACTCGCAAAACTCGTTGTCGAGACAATAGAAAAAACACCGTCAGAACCTCTTAAGTTTATCTATGAAAACGAGGATTCTGTACGCACTAAGATTGATAAAGTTGCTAAGCAGATTTATGGCGCAAAGGATATAGCATATTCAATTGTAGCTCTCAAGAAAATCAAGCAGATTGAATCGTTGGGAATCTCGCATTATCCTATATGTATTGCAAAAACACAATATTCATTCTCGGCAGACCCAAAGGCTTACGGAGTCGCAAAGGATTTCGACCTTAACGTGCGCGACATTATCATCAACAATGGCGCGGAGATGATAGTTGTCATAATGGGTGATATTATGCGTATGCCAGGATTGCCTAAAAATCCACAAGCTAAAGATATTGACATCGTCAATGGCAACATCGAAGGATTGAGTTAAAAGACGTAATTTAATAAGGCATAAAAATAAGAGGCTGACTAAATTTCTAGTCAGCCTCAATTGTTATTAACTAAATTTAAATCATTTCTCGATAAAAGCCTTTTCTAAATCTTGAGAGATGTTAATCATGAAGTCTCCCATTTGCTCGTAGGCGTTGATGATGTCGATGTAATATATGTTTGACTGATAATTGTTTCTGTTGTTTTCAAGGTCTTCAATCATGGCATCTCGGAAGTCGTTTCTAAGGTTGTTGAGTCGCTCTTCTGCGTTGTAAGCATTTGATATTTCAACCAATTCGCCTTTGTGTGCAGCGTTGAGGTTTGTAATCATCGCATCGTATGCGTCGTTGACTGCCTCTGCCATTGTGTTGAGATTCTTTATGCTTTCCGCATCGAATTCTTTTTTATGTATGTTCTTTCTTGATAAAATCCTGCTGATGCTTTCTCCTGAGTCGCCGAGTGATTCCAACTCGCCGATGATTTTGTACATCGCCTTGATTTTCATCGAGGTGCTTTCGCTTATCTCTTCGGCAGAGACGGCATTAAGGAATGTAGCGATTTCAAATTCTATCCTGTCGGAAATTTCTTCGTATTTTACAAGCTTTTCTTTTAATGTATTTAACTTGTTATTGTCAGTCTCGTTGATGGCTTCTTTTGCATATTCTGCTCCGTTCTTTGAAATCTGAGCGAAATGTATCACTTCGTTAAAAGCTTGTTCTACTGACAATTCTGGTGTTGCCAAAGGACCTGCTGATATGTATTTGAGTTTGAAAACTTCTTTCTCTTGATTTTCTGGTGCGCGGATAATCCAGCATACAGCCTTGCTTATGAGTTTTGTGAACCATACCAAAATCAAGGTGTTGATAGTGTTGAATAATGTATGAAGCATCGACAATCCGTATAAGGCTGCTGTTCCTTCAGCTGATGTCGCCTCGCTTACGACAAAACCGTCGGATGCTGGGTTCGGCAAGCCGAATATAGATTCGGTGATGAATCCGACTAATCTCAAGAATGGCTTGAATAATATCAACGCCCAGATGACTCCGAATACGTTGAAGATTGTGTGTGACATTGCGGCGCGTTTCGCCTGTGTGTTTCCGACAGACGCTGCAATGTTAGCAGTGATGGTCGTACCGATGTTTTCGCCAAGAACCATAGCGCATGCCATGTTGAATGGAATCCATCCCATACTTAACATGATGAGTGTGATAGCCATAGTGGCTGATGATGACTGAAGGATGAGTGTCAATATTGTTCCGAAAGCGAGGAATAACAGCACTGAACCGAAACCATGTGACGACCATGTCGTTACGAATTCTAATACTGCAGGTGTCTCTCTGAGGTCTGGCACCGATTCTTTCATGAAGGAAAGTCCGAGGAAGAGGAGTGAGAAGCCGACGATGAGTTCGCCGATGTTTTTACGTTTGTCTTGTTTTGAGTTAGAGAAAAGGAAACCGAATATCATCAATGGTATCGCGAGTATTGAGATGTCGGCTTTGAAACCTAACCATGCGACCAACCAAGCTGTTACCGTCGTGCCTATGTTCGCGCCCATGATGACCCCGATGGCTTGTACTAATGTGAGAAGTCCTGCGTTGACGAAACTGACGACCATGACCGTTGTCGCTGATGATGATTGTATCAATGCGGTGATTCCCAAGCCTGTCATCACGCCTTTGAAAGGATTTGATGTCATCGCGGATAAGAAACCTCTTAGTTTATCGCCGGCAGCTTTCTGCAAGCCGGAACTCATTAAATTCATGCCATAAAGGAACATTCCTAATGCTCCGAATAATGTAAATACTTGTAATATGCTCATAAAAATTATATTATTTTACGATTGCAAAACAATACAAATTATGTTACAAAAATGTTTCAAAAAAATTAGAGTTTGGTTAAATGATGGGAGTGTTATCCCATCTTGCCCGTAAGATAAGCTTTGGTGCGTTCGTCTTTTGGATTTGTGAACATATTCTCAGTATAGTCATATTCAACGAGTTCGCCCAAATACATAAACATTGATTTTGATGATATTCTTCGTGCCTGTCCCATATTGTGTGTCACAATTAATATTGTTACTTCTTTTTGCAGTTCTAACAATAATTCTTCAATATGTTTTGTCGCGATAGGGTCGAGGGCGGAAGTCGGTTCGTCCATCAGAAGTACGTCTGGCTTCATTGCCAAGGCGCGTGCAATACATAAACGCTGCTGTTGACCGCCAGAGAGGAAAGTACCTTTCTTATTTAAAACATCTTTCACTTCGTCCCAAAGAGCTACATTTTTCAGACAATGTTCCACTGTCGCGTCTTTTTCTGATTTGGATAAATTGATGCCGTTTAAGGTAAATCCAGATAAAACATTGTCATATATGCTCATCGTTGGAAATGGGGCAGGGCGTTGGAATACCATCCCGACTCTACGACGTACGTCGATAGGTTCCATTGCAAGTATGTTTTCCCCATTCAGCAATATTTCTCCATTGACTTGTATGTTCTGATAGAGGTTGTGCATAAGATTTGCTGCACGCAATAATGTTGATTTCCCGCAGCCTGAAGGTCCCATGATGGCAGTGATGGTGTTTCTTTCAATGGCGGCAGATACGTATTTCACAGCCATAGTCTGTTTGGTGTAAGAGACGCAGGTGTTCTTGAATTCTAATATCGGTGTTTTTACTGATTCCATTTCTTTGCAAAATATTTAGCTAATATATTTAATGATAATACGAATAATAAAAGGAATAATGAGGCTCCCCAGATGAGGTCTTGAAGGTTTGGGTCGTTGAAAAACTCCCATATCAATAGTGGTACTGCTGATATTGGCTTGTCGATGGAAAAGCGTATTAGTGAGCATCCTAATGCTGTGAACATCAGCGGTGCTGTCTCACCTATGACGCGTGAGATGGCGAGCAGAACGCCAGTGAAGATGCCTCCGAAAGCAGCAGGAAGTTGTACTCTCAGCATCACTCTTGCTTTGTTGCCGCCTAATGCCAGACCTGCTTCTTTTAATGATGTAGGGAGTATTTTTAATGTCTCTTCGGTGGAACGAATTATAAGCGGTAACATCATGATAAATAGTGCTACGCTGCCTGCTATTGCTGAGTAGCCTTTCATCGGAACGACAACCCATATATATGTTATGATGCCGATGATGACCGATGGCGTGCCTTGTAATAAGTCGGTGAGGAAACTGACTGCTTGAGCGAATTTATTCTTGTCGTTTTCAGCGAGGAATGCTCCGCATAATATCCCGATAGGCACGGCGAATATCACTGCCATTCCTAACATTATCATAGTTCCGATGATGCCGTTGGCGATGCCTCCAGGTATGGGTTCTCCGGCTTCAATGGCTTTCATCGCCTTGTATGCCGTCGGCGTTGGCTCTGTGAAAAATGACCATGTGAGCTGGTCGTAGCCTCGGAGGAACACTTCTCCTAAGATGGCAATCAAAGGTACGGCGGTAAGTGTTGCGAGTAGACATACCGTCCATTGCATGAGTTTGTCTTGCGCTAATCTTTTCTTTATTTTTAAATGTGTCATAATTACGATATTCTTGCACGTTTGATAATCATTTTTCCAATCATATTTATCACTGCTGTTATTAAGAAGAGTATGAGTCCTATTGCAATGAGTGATGAAAGTCGTAGTCCGTCGGCTTCACCGAATTGGTTCGCGATGATAGACGCCATGGAGTTGCCTGTAGATGTTATTGAATCTGGAATGTTGTTGGTGTTGCCAATGAGCATCGTTACTGTCATCGTTTCTCCTAATGCTCGTCCTATGGCTAAAATATACGAAGAGAATATTCCTGAGCCTGCTACTGGAAATATGATTTTTCTTATGACCTCGGCGCGTGTCGCACCCAGACTGTATGCTCCTTCTTTCAAGTCGTTGGGAACCATCTTGATGAACTCTGTGCTGAGCGATGCTGCATAAGGAACAATCATAATTGCCAAGACTAATGATGCTGTCAAAATGCCTGAGCCTTGTGGTGATATGTTGAGCGCCATGATTATAGGACGTAATGTATAGAATCCCCAAAGTCCATAAATGATTGACGGGATACCTGCTAACAGGTCAGTTACAGTGCTTAATACAGCGGCGATTTTTGTGCCTTTGAAATATTCTCCTACGAATAATGCGACAGGCAATGAGAATGGGATACAGAAAATGAGTGCTAACAATGTCGTCATCAATGTTCCAGTGATGAATGGTAGCGCTCCGTATTGTTCTGCACCTTCGGTATAACTCCATTCTGATGAAGTGAGAAATTTGAAGAATCCGAAATGCTCGAAAGCTTCGTATGCGTCAGTGACGAGGGCGTAAACGATGCCCCCGCACACTATCGGCATAATCAGTGCTGTCACAAACAATATCGCTTTATATATTTTATCGTTCATGATGATTATTGTAATATTGCTTCACCGTTGTAAGTTACAGTCTTTAAGTTAGCAAGGCTTATCTCTTTTGCCTTTGTTGGAAGTGGAGCGTAGTGAACGAAGGCAGTGATTTTCTGTGCTTCGTCAGAGAGGATGTATTGTATCAGGTCGAGGGTTGCCATGGCTTGTTCCTTGCTGCGGTCTGAGTAGTTTTGTTCTTTGTAGATAATCATCCATGTGAATGTTGAGATTGGATATGCACCTTTGGCAGCAGAGTTTGTTATTGAAGTGCGAGTGTCGGCTGGAATGTTGCCCGATGCTGCAGCTGAGATGCTTGCTGATGATGGTGCTACGAATTCTCCGTCTTGGTTTTGGATTTTAGCATAAGCAATCTTTTGTGCGAAAGCATATTCAGAACCTACATAGCCGATTGAGTTCTTGGTCTGTTTTATCACGCTCGCCACTCCAGGATTGCCTTTAGCAGCTTGACCTACAGGGAAGTTGACTGACTTTCCAGCTCCGAATTTTGAAGCCCACATCTTGCTGACCTTGGTGAGATAATCTGTGAACACGAATGTTGTGCCTGAACCGTCTGAACGGAAGACTGGTATTATGGCTTCGTTAGGGAGTAACGCTTGTGGGTTCAAGGACTTGATGCGTTCGTCGTTCCACATTTTAATATTTCCTGCGAAAATATCAGCTATTATTTCACCTGTGAGTCTTAGTTCTTCAACGCCTTCGAGGTTGTAAGCTAATACTACTGCACCCATACATGTTGGGATATGAATTACAGGATCCATCTGTGACATTTCTTTTTCTGTCAAGAAAGCGTCGCTGCCTGCGAAGTCGACGATTTTGTCGCGTAAGTTGCGGACACCGCCGCCGGAACCGATGCCGCCGTATGCTACAGCATCGCCCTTTGTCTCTGCAAATTGTTCAAATACTGCATTATAAAATGGGAGTGGGAATGTTGCTCCTGCACCTGAAAGTTCTTGAGCCTTGCGACTGTTGTCGTTTGTGTTGCTGCCGCAAGATGCCAATACGATGGCAAATGTTAATGTGACGATTGATAATAAGATCTTTTTCATAATTTTAATTTTAAAATAATTTTTGGTTAATAATTTTTATGTTAATATGTTTTTATAATCCGAAGTAACAGTTGATGAATGCTGCGTATGTGTTGTCGGAACCTTCAGCTTTAGGCATCGCCATTCTGAAGTTTGGAGCGAGTTTCACGTATTTTCCTAGTTTGAATTGTGCACCGACAATTGCTGTTTGTTCGTCTTTAGCGATATTCCATTCGTCGTTAGAATATAAGTCGTCGAAACGTGCATAAACTTCAGTGTTCTTCGCTACTTTCATCGAAGCAAATACAGAATATCCGTATTGGTCGTTGCCTTTTTTGTATGAGGCGTTCATCATGTGATTGTATTCTGCGCCAACAGTGAATCTGTCGTTTTTGTAACCAGCGAAAGCTGCTATATTAATAATGTCTTCTTTGTTTTCTTCTGCGCTGGCATTCAGACCTCCGTACAAACGAATTTGGAATCCTTTGGCAGGAGTGAGTGTTAAGCCTAAACCATAATTCAGTCCATTGTCTTTCTGTATTTTCTTATATCCTTCGCCATTGACAACGATAGCGTCAGCTGAAATCCAATCAGCGAATTTGTAAGCGACAGACATACCTAAGTCAGCGCTGCTGCCGAACTTGTATTGGTCTTGGAATGATTTCATAATGTAACGGTAGCCCCAGAATTTTTCTTGAAAGTTGAATTGTGTTGTTGAGATGAGACCTCCGTTTAATGTCATATTGCCTTTCTTCCATGATAACATCGCGTTCTTGATGTAAGCGATACGTTGTAAATCTGAGACATCGCTCGACTTGCCGATGTCCATCACACTTTTAACGGTAAGCTCGTTTCCGAGTTTGTATTCATAACCTAAATATGTTCTTTCTAGTTCGAAACCTCTGCTGTTGTCAGCGCCGAAATTGACGTTGAAGTTGCCGAATGTTTGTACGATTGCTTTGCCTTTAGGTTCTTCAATTTTAACATCTTGTGCTTTTGCACTGATACCGATGCAGGCTAAAAGAGCTGCTGTAATTAAATTTTTTCTTTTCATCTTTTTAATTTTTAGTTGTTAGTTTAATGTTTAATTTTCGTCTTAATTCTGCCGCAAAAGTATCTGTAAGATGTTTCAAACTTGTTACGAAAAAATTAGAGTTTGGTTAAAGAAATATTTAAGAAAAATTAATTGTTACATTTTTATTAAATATTGTCATTGCGACAATAACACTCATATTTTTATTTACTTTTGCAAGAAATATATCTGCGTATCGTAAGTGTTTTTAAATATTAATAAATGGTGAAAAAGATACGTGAAAATCCTTGAGATACGTGGAGCTTTATATGATGTATATGACAACAGAACGTATTTTGATAGTCGATGATGAAGAGACTTTGTGCGAAGTCCTAAAGCTGAATCTCGAAAATGAAGGCTATGATGTTGACATCGCTTTCAGCGCAGAAGAGGCTTTGACTTTCGATTTGAAACGATATTCACTTATCCTTCTCGATATTATGATGGGAGGAATCAGCGGAATCAAGATGGCTAAAATGCTCAAGGCAGATGTCACGACTGCCGATATTCCTATTATATTCTGCACCGCTCGCGATACGGAAGACGATATGATTATGGGATTGAATATCGGCGCCGACGATTATATCATGAAACCTTATACTGTCCGTAATGTCATCGCAAGAGTGAAAAGCGTGTTGCGCCGTACTTCTGGACATAAAAGCAATAATGTCGTTCAGAATGATAAGCCTAATATATTAAAGGTGGAAGGCTTGCATCTCGATTTAGAATTCAAACGCTGCATCGTCGATGGAGTCGAGGTGAAACTGGCAAGAAAAGAGTTTGAATTGTTGGCGTATCTTATCTCACATCGTGGCAAGATTTGTTCTCGTGAACAGATACTTAACAGAGTGTGGAGCGACGAGGTCGTTGTGCTTGACAGGACAATAGATGTTAACATCACTCGTCTGCGCACTAAAATTGGAAACTACGGTTCTTATATTGTTACACGTTCAGGTTTTGGCTATGGCTTCCGTGATTAAAATATCGTATCATAAGCGACTCTTTCTGATGTTGCTCACATTCTTGTGGACAATGATTTTCTGTTTCACATTCTTTCAATATTTTCGTGAAAAACATTTTAAATCTGAACTAGTCAATGCGCAGCTGCAGTTATATAATCATAAACTGCTAACCCTCGTTGAAGATGGCTCGCCATACGAAGACTTTATCGCATCAGAAGAGAAGCCTTTCGATGACTTGCGTGTTTCAATCATTGCTACGACGGGTACTGTCATTTTCGACAATACACTTCCTGTAGATTCTTTAGATAATCACAGCCATCGTCCTGAAATAGTCGCGACAATGAAACATGGAGTCGCTTATCATAATGGACGTCAGTCGACAAGCGATGGCCGCGACTATTTCTATTCGGCTACAAGAGGCGACAGGGTGATAGTCAGAACTGCGATACCTTATTCTGATTTGCTTAAAGAATTGCTGAAACCAGACTCTACTTTTATCTTTGTGATGATTTGCATCAGCCTTGCTATGAGTGTGTTGGTTTTCTTTGCAACACGACGTCTCGGCGAAAATATCGAGCGTCTTAACCGTTTCGCAGCTAAGGCGGAGACTGGCGAGAGCTTCGATGAAGAAGAGTCGTTCCCTAACGATGAACTCGGTTCCATCTCAAATCACATAGTGCAGCTTTACGCACAATGGCAGCAGACGATAAAAGACAGAGACATCGCCCATGAGGCGAGACTGCGTGAGGAACAGGAGAAAATCCGTATCAAGCAGCAACTTACAAATAACATCAACCACGAGTTGAAGACACCTGTCGCTTCAATACAAGTGTGTCTCGAGACTTTGCTTTCTGGAATAAATCTCACTGAAGAAAAACGTCAAGAGTTGATAGAGAGATGTTATACAAATAATGAACGTCTGCGTCGTCTGCTGGAAGACGTTTCTCTCATCACCAGAATGGAAAGCGGAAGCCAGCTGATTGGAAAGGAAACCGTCAATATAAATAGTATAATTGATGAGATTTCTGACGAACTGAATATCATGCCGGAAGATGAGCGTCTGTATCTGCATGCCGACTTCAACGAGCAAGTAGTGATGAATGGCAATCTCTCTTTGATAGGTTCTATTTTTAGAAATCTTACTGAAAATGCCATCGCTTATTCTGGCGGGAAAAATATCTATATCACATTGATGGAAAACAATGAAGACAGTTGTCTCATAAGATTTGAAGACGACGGTAGGGGAGTGGAAGAAGAACAATTACCTCGACTCTTTGAGAGGTTTTATAGAGTCGACAAAGGACGCTCACGACGAATGGGCGGAACAGGATTGGGACTTGCTATCGTGAAACACGCCGTTCAGTTCCATGGCGGAAATGTCAGTGTGACGAACCGAGCCGAAGGCGGATTGAGGTTTGAGTTCTCGTTGAAGAAGTGAGGTTTAACTCTGACTCTGACTCTGAACTCTGAACTCTGACTCTGAACTCTGACTCTGAACTCTGACTCTGAACTCTGACTCTGACTCTGACTTTGGACTTTTAGGTCGCTGAGCTTGTCGAAGCGTCGAAATAGTGCCTTCGACAGGCTCAGGCACCTTAAAGACCAAGAATTTCTTTTTGCAACAAATCCAAAAACTGAGCAGCTTGACCGCCGTCCATTTGGACGTGATGGAACTGGAATGAAATAGGCAATGTCGTTTTAAACCATTTCTTACGATATTTTCCCCACATCACCATTGGATTGAGGAATTTGTCTGTATATTGATTTACAATACAATCGAGTTCTGTTGCCACGACAGCTGATGTTCCTACAATCATCGCGTCTTCTTCGAAAATGCTTTCGCACGAGTCAGCGACTTTTTGTGTTAAAGAGATATAATCTTCGTTGAACTTATTCAAATCGTTGCTGAAGTTGATGTCGCATGAATTGATACCGCCTTGTTTGTTGTTGACGATGACATTTATAGCGAGTCTGTCGTATTCAAACATTTTTCCGTCGACGGGAAGCATGGAGAATTCTTTTATCTGACTCGCAGCCTTGCCGATGCACCAGCAAAGAAGCATATTTAATTTCAAGGATTTTTTCTTGCTTATCTTGCAAAGACGAGAGATGTTGAAGGTCTTGGTAAGAGTTACCATCGGCATTGGTGATGTCATCCACAATTCAAATGCTGCTGCGCGACTTGTTTCTTTTGGGTTTATTTCTTTCATTTTGCAAAGGTAATAAAAGAATTAACGGGATTGAAAATAATTATTCATTTTACATTCTAAATTATTCATTTTTTAAACCTCTTTGTGATATTTTTTATCTTGTTTTTATCTTGAATCTTAATTTTATTCGCATAAAATAATTGTTTGAGGTTTTGTAAATTGTTGATAATCCTTTGCTTGTAAATAAAAATAAAATTTTTGTAAAACTTCTTGCTTGGAAAGAAAAAATTGTATCTTTGCAGCGGAGAAATGGCAGAGCGGTCGAATGCGGCGGTCTTGAAAACCGTTGTACAGCAATGTACCGGGGGTTCGAATCCCTCTTTCTCCGCGGAACTGAAGTGACTAACAAGTCGCTTCTTTTTTTTGCTATGGGATGTGAGCAATGAGTAGTGAGCAGTGGCTTGTATATCAAGATGATGGTTGCTTGCAAAAATAGCTACCCCAAGCTCATGGCTCATAGCTCAAAGCAAAAACGTCACGAATTTCGTGACGTTTTTTTTATTTAACAGGCTCCATGTGGATATTGATAAAAAAATAGTTGTGG
>JBGVQR010000022.1:0-6768 GCA_045127605.1 Candidatus Limimorpha sp.
GTAGAGATAGTTCAAGGTGTCGACGCTTTCTGAGAAGACGACGAGTTTTCCTGTGGGGTTTATGTCTTTATCAAAGAATTTGTTCTTCAGGTTTTCGTGGAACTTATCGAATTTAGGGTCGTCGTTTTCTTTTTGCCATTCGAGATTGAGATGTTCTAATATGTTTTTATCGTGATGTAGCATCTCGACGAAATTCGGCTTGAAGGCGTCGGCTTTAAATACTATGTCTTGTTCTGAATAGCCTTTGTTTACAGCGTATTCTATAATCTGGTCGAGTTCCATTCCTTTGGATTGAAGTTCTTTGACATTCAAGTCGGGAGCTATGATGACCTTGTCTTCTTCAAACATCTTAATCATATCGTTGGTGATGCGGAGAAGTGTGGCGAGTGATTTCTTGAATGCGTAGAAACTGCTTTCCAGGCGTTTTACCATGTGAACGCGATAGATTCCGGCGAGTGTCTGAGCAATATGTTCGGCGTTTTTATATTTGCCTTGATATTCTGGTTTCAGAAATTCTATGGCGCGATAACGAGCGTAGTCGAGGCCTTTGCCATCGGGGTTGCTTTCTGATTTTCCGTCGGTGAGTTGTTTCAATGTCTCGTAGAAACGTTGGCTCGTATCGGCATCCATCTGATAAATCAGCTGATTAGGCGGCAGTATGTGTGGAAATTTAAGACCTTGTTTTTTAATGTCTTTCTTATAATCTTCGTCATTCATGATATTATGACGTGTTCTTCTGATTGTGACCTTATCGATGATTTTATTTCTTACCTGCGCGTAAATCTTATCGACATCATTGGTGACATCTCTTTTGTCACGCTCTTGCATGAGTTTCTTATATTGCTGGATTAGAGGGGAAAAGAATGCTTTGAGATTAGGTATTCCGTCGATGGTACAGTTTTGACTGTTTTGAAAGAGCAGCAGCAGATTCTGAAGGTCGTCTGGTTTGTTGTTGAGAGGCGTTGCTGAAAGGAGCATAACCTTCTTTGTGGAGACGCAAGATTTTGCGTCTTTACGGCATTGTGATTTACATATTTTTTGCAGTTCGTCGTATTTGCCTGAGCTGTCGCTTCTGAAGCCATGAGCTTCATCGACGATGATGAGGTCGAATTCTTCCTTGCTTTTGTATTGGTCTCTTCCTTCGAGTATTTTGTAGAGACTTCCGTTGGAGACGAATTGAGCGTATTTCTTGATGCCAAATCGTTTGAATTCATTTTTCCATGTCTCGTTTAGCGCAGGAGGATATACGACGAGTATGTTGGTGTTTCTGCCGTTTTCTTCTATGAATCGTTTTGCAATCATAGTGGCTATCATGGTCTTTCCGAGACCGACTACATCGGCAAGGAACAGCCCGTTGTGTTGCATAAGCATCTGATAGCCTTGTATGACGGCGTCTTTCTGGTATTTCAAATCCATCACTCCTTCTGGCAGCGTCATGGAGAAGTCGTCTTCCACCTGGTCGCCGAAGGTGTCGATGAGCACTTTGATATAGATTTCGTAAGGCGTTGGCTGATAGTCGAGATAGGTGTTCTTTTTATATTTCTCAATGTCGTCGATAGTTATCTGTACGCTTTCGTTCCAGAGCTTCCAGAATTCGTCGGAGCAATATTTCACGTCGTCGTAGTCTTTCATCGCCACGTTGAGTTCGTAGCGAGGTGTTTGTCTCGTTCCTAATCCAGAGTCGGAAATGTTTGAAGAACCCATTATGACCCAGCCGTCGCTGTGTTCGTTATGTTCTTTGGGGAGACAGAGGTAGAATTTGGCGTGGAGGTTTTTCGTGGCATGTATGCGCATCTGCAGTCGTCCTGCCATGAGGTCGTCGCACATCTGCAGTATCCCCTGCTCTACTTCAGGGGAATAATGAGCGTTGACGATGTCGTCTTTGAAACCGCTGTTATATATTTCCTTGGCTTTCTCGGAGTTTGACAGCATCGCCAAGGCTTTGTTGTGTTTGCGGAAGATGTCGTCAATATTGATACCCACGAGGATTTTTATCTCGGAGATGTCGCCTAATTCTCTGCGTAGCTTGAAATAACCCGACGAGCGGAAGAAACCCACTACGGCCAAGAAACTATGGAATGACGACATACCTCTGGCAATACCTTTCAATTTATCGAAAAGTGTATTGCCAAGTTCGTTGTTGAAGAACTTGGTACTCATGCGCTATATTTTTGATAGCGTTGGAATATCTTCGAGATGCAGGTTACGGAGTACCAACAGAATGCAAAAAGCGCGAATTTCACTTATCGCATTCCGAGGTATTTGGCGTAACCTGCAAGTCTGATAAGTTCCATCCACGCTAGTATATAGCACAGATGTTCGCTGAACTTATTCTAAGACTTGCTTCTTCTAATCGCCAAATTTTCGGAATGTCTCGAACAAATAGCAAACGCTATGATTAATAATAATATGTCAGTTTAAGATATTTCTGTTTTTTTAGTGTTTGTTTAAATGTTAAAAGTGTTAAATGTTGTGTGGCAAAGATAAGAAAAAAAGTTCCTCAAATCGCATGTCCTCCCGAGACTTTGATAACTTGGCCGGTAAGCATTCTCGCTTGCTCGCTTGAAAGGAACAGTATTGTCTCTGCAATGTCTTCTGGTTGTATCAGTTTGCCCATTGGAATCAACGGCAGTACTGCTTTTTCCAAATCAGCGTCAATCCAGCCGGTCTGCGTAGGACCTGGTGCCACGCAATTCACTGTGATGCCGTACTTTGCCACTTCAAGAGCGACGCTACGAGTGAGCGCCTCCATCGTCGCCTTGCTGGCTCCGTATGTGATTTGTCCCTCAAAAATCTGGGCAGCGTCGGTGGAGAGATTTATTATCCTTCCATAATCTCCCCTATGATTAACGAATTCTCTTGTCATCAAGAGACTTCCTCGCACATTGACAGCGAAAGTGTCGTCAATCACGTTCTGTGTGATTTTCTCTATCGTATCAAGACCATCCACATCGCAGTCCGCCGCGTTATTGACCAGAATATCAACTCTTCCGTAACGTTCCATGACGGCAGAATAAATCTTCTTCACGGATGTTTCATCAGTGATATCCTTCTCTAAAACAAGATAATCGGCATTCATCTCCTTGAGGCGACTTTCCACCACAGCAGCGTCTCCTGCATTGGCAGCGTAATATCTATCCGCACCATTGACATCTACCTTTTCAATATCATAAGGTCTGTCGATTTTCTTATAAACCAGAACCACCTTCGCGCCCTCACGAGCGAAAGCCAATGCGGTAGTAGCGCCAATACCCTGAGGATTGTTGGCACCTGTGACAATAGCGACTTTATCTTGTAATTTATAACTAATCATGATGTTTGTATTGATATGCAAAGATAATAGAAAAAGAGAAAAAACAGTAGAGACGTATCAATGTTTCCTGCATATAAACACACATTGCTGCGTCTCAAAAAAATCGTTGTCTTGAGACGCAGCAATTACATATTGTTTATTTTTTTATGGTGTAATTGATACATCTCTACATTCATTCCTAATTCCTCATTAAATTTGATTTCTTTTCTCTTTTTTACCGCAAAAAAGAGAAACAGAAAAAGCTCGCCGCTGCGGATAAATACGCTAAAATTATGATTCTTTCGCTAAACAAAAAGAACTCGCTGCGCTCAAACAGCTTTTTGTTCTTAACGCTCCAGTCTCATAATTTCTTAACGCTATTTCTCCGAGGCGGCAGGGATTGACACCATAAATAAAGATTATTCTTTAAATCCAAAGTCTGTTGACTGTTGTCCGTTGTCTGTTGACTGTTGTCTTCCTAAAAATCCTTAACATCATTTCTTAATATTTCCATGATTTTATGTTAAAAATTGTTAAAAGCGAAATATTTCCTTTGTAATTGCTTGACAAAAGGATGATGTAATTGTAATTTTGTGGAACCAAGGTAGAGACGTATCAATGATATGGTTGCAGAAATGAAATATAACAAATCATAATCCATTTTTAACCATATCATTGCTGCGTCTCAAAAACAATGAATTTATTGAGAGACGCAGCAATTACATATTGTTTATTTTTTTAGGTGTAATTGATACGTCTCTACATTGGATTTGCATTGTCATTTCCTGAGACGCAGCAAAATTCTGCGAATTTGATACGTCTCTACATTAAGAACAAACCAAAATTAAATTTATGAATGATGACCTTTTTAAAAACAAATATAGGATTCCTTCTGCAAGGGCTTATTGGCATGATTATAATCATGGATACTATTTCATTACAATATGTACCAAAAATAGAGAATATTTTTTCGGAGAGATTCACGACGGTAAAATGACATTGTCTGAAATAGGTCTCTTTGCTGACTCTTATGTTGATAAAATCAATGCTTTATATGATGACGCACAGATATTATCTCATATTGTAATGCCAAATCATGTACATTTAATCATTAGCGTGGTCTGTACAAAATGTATCAATAACAATAATGACATAATAAGAGATGACACTGATATAAATGAAAAGATGAGCATGATAGGTAAAAAACGTGGTCGCATGTCTCTTGTCTTGTCAAAATACAAATCTTCTATCACAAGATATGCATTGAAAAACGACATTCATTTTGCATGGCAAACAAGATTTCACGACAGAATAATAAGAGATTATAATGAATTAAACAACATTGATGATTATATTAAAAACAATGTCATCAATTGGAAAGATGATGAATATTTATCCTACCATCACACGGTAGAGACGTATCAATGATATGGTTGCAGAAATGAAATATAACAAATCGTAATCTTTTTTAACCATATCATTGCTGCGTCTCAAAAACGATGAAATTATTTGAGAGACGCAGCTCCACGTATCACAAGTATCTCGCGGAGTACAAGGGCGTGTCACACTCACAGCAGCTTTACAAAAAAAGAACGATAAACTTAATTTACCGTTCTTTTTTTTATTATCTGTAGCCTAAGCCAATAGCCAAAGGCCAAAAGCTAACAGCCAAATTTATTTCTTCCTTCTCTTAAAAATCTTCTTCCTGAAGATAAATCCTGCCATGATAATAAACAAGACTGTTACAACAATCAAAGTGATGACGCTTGCTTTGAATGACTGTGGTGCGTATCCTAAGATGAGCATGATTGGGAATCCGAGAACGATGGCTGGGAATGTCTGCAATACTAAGTTGTTCGCAGCTGGTGTCTCGAATTTAGGGTCTATTTCGCGCAACAAAATCATACCGTTACTTGCTGTACCTGTCAACATGCCGAACATGCTGAGGAATCCTTCGTTGACGTATGTTGGATATAAGTGTTTTGCAGCGGCTTTCAAATAGATGAATGTTGCTATCGCACCTAAGACGCATACTAATATCAATGGGAAGATGAATTCTCTCAAGTCGTTGAAGCTGATAGCTGCTGTGCCAGCGACAATCATCACGTCGAAGCAGAATCCGCTGATACGGTTAAGTAAATAGTTGTTTGTGTATTCACGACTCATCAATTTGACTTTCTTGAACTTGCTGATTAAAGCTTTTGCAATCACACCGAACAATGTGCCGAACAAGAAGTTAAATCCCCATAACATTGGTTTCAAGGTGTTTGTTCCGAAGTCGCCGAGGTCCATCTTTTGAATTGTGTTGACGAAGAGATAAACCAAGAAGTAAACAAACAATACCAAGCAAATTTGGATTGAGAATTTGTCGATTGATTCGCTGTCTGGAATTTCGTCCTCGCTTTGATAATCGTCTAATGTATTTATCTGACGTTCTTCCATTTCTTGTACTGATATGATGCCTTTTCTGCGCAAGACGTTGAGGTAGATAACACCGATTACGCTACCCACGATAAATCCTATCGCTGCTATTGAGAGACCGAAGTCAGCGCCTGCGAAGTCGATGCCTTGAAGCAGAGCTTGTCCGTGATATATCGTACCGAAGTTGAGAGCTTGTCCTGGACCTTGTCCGTAACCCATTGGTAATAAGAGACCGCTGGCGTAGAAGATGACTTTTCCGAAGTGGTAAAGAAGTATTGTTGCTCCTAAACCGACGATGGCTTGAATTAAATATGTACTTGCTGTGAGTGTACCGGTTTCGATGACGGTCATCGTTGAGGATTTTGATTCTATCTTGTTGTTTTTCAACGCGAGTGCCACGAAGCCTAAGCCGAGTGCGTGGTATGTGATAATCTCCATTGATTGTTTGCTGACGATGTTTTCCATTCCTGGAATAGCCTTGAGTAAAAGCAAGAGCGCGCCGCCTAACAAGGCTGATGGTATGAGGGATTTTCTTAAAAATGGAACTTTTCTTCTTAAAATGTTACCTGCTAACAAACCTATTGCAATGATACAGAATTGAAGCAACCAGCCCCAAGCTTCTGGAGTCGCGAATGAAGTCATGACTTCCGCGTTACATAGTGTCATTAAAATTTTCATATTTACTCGTTTTTTCGAACACAAAAATAGTAATAATTTTTACTAAACATAATTTTTATTTGATTTTTTGAAGATATTAAACAACAGTTTTTTGAAATTATTAGAACATCAACGACATATATTTAATTATGAATTATGCATTATGAATTATGAATTGTTTTCTGGGCGTTCCGGCTATCGCCGTCGGGCTTTCCGCTATATCTTTTTCCGCTTCGCTACAAAAGGATGCCGCTCCAATCCCTAACGCTTGAAGAGTTGAAAACTGAAAATTGAAAATTGAAAATTAACTTTCCATTTTCAAATTTAAAATTTCAATTCAAAAAGACTCCACACTCCTAACTAACAAGGCGTTGCCTTATCCTATATTTGTTTCGCCC
>JBGVQR010000023.1:0-23053 GCA_045127605.1 Candidatus Limimorpha sp.
TGTTGTAGGGTATGTGCAAGAGATTAAAGATGCTGTTTCTACCAACTTTCCCTTCTATAAAAAGGCAACGGATAGGTAGCAATTCTTTCTCTAATACCCACCATATACGGCTATTTCTGCCGAAATTAGAAATATGGCGGGATAACACAAAAATGGTATAAGTACCAACCACTTATCACATTTTGCCCTCATTCTGCCATTTTTACGCAAGTTCTTCGTATATTTGCATTACTTCATAACAACATTACTACATTACTAAAATAATTATGGAAAATTTAAGAAATATCATAGAAAACGCTTGGGAAGACCGAGCTTTATTGGAAAAGGAAGAAGTTCGCGATGCCATTTGTGCTGTCATTGAAAAATTAGACAAAGGAGAGTTCCGCATTGCCGAAAAGATTGATGGCAAATGGATTATCAACGAATGGCTGAAGAAAGCCGTTTTGATGTACTTCCCTATCAACAAGATGGAAGTCATGGAGAGCGGCGTTTTTGAATATTACGACAAGATGCCTTTAAAGAGAGGCTTTGAAGAAGCAGGCGTCCGCGTCGTTCCACCAGCGACAGCAAGATATGGAGCCTTTATTAATAAAGGTGTTATTTTGATGCCATCGTATGTCAACATCGGAGCATACGTCGACAGTGGCACAATGGTTGACACTTGGGCGACGGTAGGCTCTTGCGCACAGATTGGAAAGAACGTGCACCTGAGTGGCGGCGTCGGCATCGGCGGCGTGTTAGAACCATTACAAGCAGCGCCTGTCATCATTGAAGACAACTGCTTCATCGGTTCAAGATGTATCGTTGTTGAAGGCGTGAGAATTGAAGAAGAAGCCGTACTCGGAGCCAACACTGTCATCACAGCATCGACAAAAATCATCGACGTAAGCGGAGAAGAACCTGTTGAATATAAGGGCTACGTGCCAGCACGTTCCGTCGTGATTCCTGGCTCATACACCAAACACTTCCCAGCAGGAGATTACAACGTTGCCTGTGCTTTAATCATCGGAAAGAGAAAAGAATCGACAGACAAGAAGACATCTTTGAATGATGTTTTGAGAGAATATAGTTTATCGGTGTAAACACCTTAAAGAAATTCAGAATCTCAAAAACTCAGAATCTCAAAATTTTAGACTCCAAAAAAGTTCTGAAGTTTTGAGATTTTGAGTTTCTATGTTTTTATTTTATGGATATAAAAAAAAGAGGCGATTTTCATCGTCTCTTTTTTGAGGGTGGAAGATGGGACTCGAACCCACGACCCACGGAACCACAATCCGGTACTCTAACCAACTGAGCTACATCCACCATCTGATTGCGAGTGCAAAGATACAACTTTTTTCTTTCAAAAAGCAAGTCCGACAATATTTTTTTTTATTTTTGTTTTCTAAAGAAAAATAAGATGAATAAAGACAAGATTTTATCACCGAATCAGATTGCATTCCAACGATTCAAAAGAAACATCACTGGTGTGATATCATTGATTTTTATCATCTTATGCGGACTAACCGCTTTATTTGCATATTTCATCATTCCTGATAAAACACCTTACGCCAACACTCAGATTTTGGAATTAAGCACCCGCAAACCTGGATTTGAAGTCGATATACTACTCGTTCCAAAGCAAAATATAGTCGAAAATACAGGATTTTTATCACAACTTATCAATGGGAAACCTTCACCATATCGCCAGATTCCTTTCGACTCATTAAAGATAGAAAAAGAAAAAACCATTATTTATGTCTATAATCCTGATGAAAGTCAAAATGTAATTGAGGAAATCATACCCAACAACGACATTGTTCCAGGAATAGAATTCAACGACAAAGAAGAAGCCACACATTATATTAATAACAACTGCGTTAAACACAGAAAATTCATTCTTGGCACCGACCAGTTCGGAAGAGATTTTTTAAGCAGATTGTTATTAGGTACGAAAATCAGTTTTTCAGTCGGATTCATTGCAGTCTTCATGAGTTTATTAATAGGTATATTCATAGGCAGTCTAGGCGGATTCTTCAGAGGCAAAGTCGATGACCTTATGGTCTGGCTTATCAATGTAGTTTGGTCAATTCCAACATTATTAATAGTAATAGCCATTACTTTTGTCTTAGGCAAAGGTGTTGTTCAAGTGTTCATTGCTGTTGGTTTAACCATGTGGGTTGAGGTAGCGCGTGTCACCAGAGGACAGATTTTATCAGTAAGAGAGACAACATTTGTTGAAGCTGGCAGAGCATTAGGTTTCAAAAATGCCAGAATCATTATGAAGCATATCATACCCAACGTCATCAACCCTATCATTGTCATTTCCGCTGCTAATTTTGCGTCTGCCATTTTATTAGAGGCAGGATTAAGTTTCCTCGGTATCGGAGTGCAGCCACCTATGCCATCGTGGGGCAGTATGATAAAAGAAAACTACGCATACATAATTTTAAACGATGCTTATTTGGCGATATTACCAGGCATTGCCATAATGCTTTTGGTATTGGCATTCATGCTTTTAGGCAATGCCTTACGTGACTCTTTAGATGTAAAAAAGAACTAAAAAATATTTTCTCGAAAAACTATTTATTTTTCAAAAAAAATTGTATTTTTGCACCTCCTAACGATTCAAGCGGATGTGGCGTAATTGGTAGCCGCGTCAGACTTAGGATCTGATGCCGAGAGGCGTGGGGGTTCGAGTCCCTTCATCCGCACACAAATAATATATTATTACATGAAAACTACACAAACATCAAAAGGCGAACTTCTCGCCGGCATTCAAATTAGTTTACTTAAAGAAGATTACGAAGCTGAAGTAACAAAGGCTTTAAAAGATTATCAACATAAAGCTACAATGCCAGGATTCCGTCAAGGTAAAGTTCCTTTCGGCATGATCAAGAAAATGTACGGCCAAGCTGTTCTTTTAGAAAAGATCAACCAAAAAGTTTCTGAAGCTCTCAACAACCACATCGTTGAAAATAAATTAGACGTCATAGGTTACCCTCTTCCAGATATGGAACAATCACAACCTAACGACCTCGACAACCAAGAAGAATTGAATTTCTACTTTGAAGCTGCTCTCAAACCAGCTATCACAGTCGCTCTTAAAGATCATAAAATCAACGATTTCAACATCAAAGCTTCTGCAGAAGAAATCGACAGAACTATCAAGAGCATCCAAACAAACAACAAAGTAGAAGATAAAGAAGCTGAACTTAACGAAGAACTCTTCGACAAAATATTCCCAAGTCAAGAAGTTAAAGACATTGAAACATTCCGCAGCAAAGTAGCTGTTGAAATGGAAAAACAATATGTTCTTGAAGCAGAAAGAATGTTCTACAACAAAGCTGTTGACCAATTAGTTGAAGAAATCAAATTCGATTTGCCAGACACATTCCTCAAACGCTGGATAGTTGAAAACAGCGAAGGTAAAATCACAGCTGAAGACGTTGAGAAGAACTATGACAATTCATACGTTAAGTCTCTCAGATGGCAACTCATCGAAGAAGCTCTCGTTAAACAAAATCCAGAATTAGTCATCAAAGAACAAGAAGTTCGCGACTTCGTAAGAAGCATGTACTTCGGTCATATGGATATTGAAACATTAGACGAAGAGACAAAGAAACGCCTCGAAGACATCATCGACGCTATCATTAAAGACGAAAACCAACGTCAAAATATCAACAACCAATTAGCTGATAAGAAATTAACAGCTTACTTGAAAGAAAACATGACAATCAATGTTGTTGACACTGACTACGAAGGTTTCGTACAAGCTGTTTTGCCACAAGTTGAACTCGCAGGTGAAGCAAAACCTAAGAAATCAAGAGCAAAAAAAGCTGAAAAAGAAGAAGCAACAGAAGAAACAGCTGAATAATATTCTAGCTTAATGCTTAAGGTTTAAGGCTTAAGTTCTTATGGTATTTATACTTTAAGGCTTAATCTTTAAACCTTATTTTTTAAAATGCCGTTTCATCTGAAACAAAATATAAAATAAGTAGTTTATATTAAAAAGACAAAACAACAATGAATAACGAATTTTATAAATACGCTACCAAACACTGTGGCATCAACAGTTTAGCATTGGAGAAATATACTTCAACAGTCACTAACTACATCTCTCCTACTATCATCGAAGAACGCCAACTTAACGTAGCACAGATGGACGTTTTCTCACGTCTTATGATGGACCGCATCATCTTCTTAGGTGACGAAATCAACGACTACGTAGCTAACATCATCCAAGCTCAGTTGCTTTTCCTCGAATCAGCAGACCCTAAAAGAGACATTCAAATTTACGTCAACTCTCCTGGCGGTTCTGTCTACGCCGGCTTAGGCATCTACGACACAATGCAATTCATCAGCCCTGACGTTGCTACAATCTGTACAGGCATCGCAGCATCAATGGCAGCTGTATTGTTATGCGCAGGAGCTAAAGGAAAACGCTCAGCATTGAAACACTCACGCATCATGATACATCAGCCAATGGGCGGTATGCAAGGACAAGCTTCTGATATCGAAATCACAGCTCGTGAAATCTTAAAACTTAAAAAAGAACTCTACGATATCATCGCAACACACTCTGGACAGCCATTCGACAAAGTATGGGCTGACTCAGACCGCGACTATTGGATGACTTCTCAAGAAGCCAAAGACTATGGCATGATTGACGAAGTACTTATCAAGAAAGTGTAAAACTGAAAATTGAAAACTGAAAGTTAATAGTTAAAGGTTTAAAAGTTTATCAATAACATAAGCTTTTAAACTTTTTACTTTAGGACTCACTCGATGTGTCCATACTTGACAACAATAACAGCGCATCAACTCATAGACTTATAGACTTATAGACTTAAAAAAGCATGGCAAAGAAACAACAAGAAAACTTCTGCTCATTTTGTGGAAAAAGCGATAAAGAAGCCGCATTGCTTCTCTCTGGCATGTATGGCTTCATCTGCGACGAATGTATCGAACGCGGTCATATCGTAGTACAGGAAGAACTCAAACATCTTAAAAAAGCTAACACTCCAGATTTCAAATTACTGAAACCTATCGAGATAAAATCATTCCTTGACCAATATGTTATAGGACAAGATGAGGCTAAGAAAATCCTTGCTGTAGCAGTATATAACCATTATAAAAGAATCAACCAGGAACAGACTGCCGACGAAGTAGAGATTGAAAAATCTAATATAATATTAGTCGGTGAGACAGGAACAGGCAAGACGCTCCTCGCCCGCTCCATCGCCAAGATGCTCCACGTTCCTTTCGCTATAGCTGACGCTACTGTCTTGACAGAAGCTGGTTATGTTGGTGAAGACGTTGAGAATATACTCGTCAAGTTGTTACAAGCCGCTGACTACGACGTCGCAGCTGCAGAAAGAGGCATCGTTTTCATCGACGAAATCGACAAGATTGCACGCAAGAGCGACAACCCTAGCATCACACGCGACGTTTCTGGAGAAGGCGTACAACAAGCTATGCTCAAGCTCCTTGAAGGCACTGTCGTCAACGTTCCACCACAAGGCGGACGTAAGCACCCAGAACAAAAGATGATTCAGGTCAACACCAAGAACATTTTGTTCATCGCTGGCGGCGCATTCGACGGAATTGATAAGATTATCGCTAACAGAGTGGGAAGCAACGCTATCGGTTACGGCAACGACAACAAAAAACAAATCGACAAGGATAATCTGTTACAATACATCTCCCCTGCCGACATCAAACGTTTCGGTCTCATCCCTGAAATAGTAGGCCGTTTCCCAATATTGACATTCCTCAATCCTCTCGACAGAGACACTTTGAAGAGAATCTTGAAAGAACCTAAAAACGCTCTCATAAAACAATTCTCGAAGTTGTTCGAAATGGATGACATCAAGTTGGAAATCAAAGACGACGTCTTAGATTATATCGTCGACAAGAGCATCGAGTTCAAGCTCGGAGCACGTGGTTTGAGAGCCATCATCGAGGCGATATTGAACGATGCAATGTATGAAATGCCGTCTTCAAACAAGAAGAAACTTGTGATAGACCGTAAATACGCAGAAGACAAATTCGAGAAGGCTGATTTCAGAAACGCTGGATTTTAATCATTATCCACGAAAATACACGAATACACACTAAAAATTGAGGCGTAATCATACGCCTCTTTTTTTTATCCACGAAATTATACTAATTTACATAAACACTTTTATTTGCAGCAACTCATGCGTTAGGGATTGAAGCGGCATCCTTTTGGAGCGCAGCGGAAAAAGATATAGCGGAAAGCCCGACGGCGATAGCCGGAACGCCCTAATTAAATTCATAATGCATAATTCATAATGCATAATTGAAAATTAAAAGTCGATAGTCAAAGTTCAGAGTTCAGAGTTCTTAGTTCTGATATCACTTACCTCTTCCTTGCACCACAATCAAGACTGTATAAATCAAAATCTTGATATCGATGGCGAGATTCATATTTTCTATATAGAGGATATCGTATTTCAATCTTTCGACCATCTCATCGACATTTGAAGCATAACCGAACTTCACTTCCCCCCAGCTTGTGATACCTGGCTTTATCTTTAGAAGCATGAGATAATGAGGCACTCTCTGCACTATCTGGTCGATGTAGAACTGACGTTCTGGACGATAGCCAACGATAGACATATCACCTTTTAACACTGTAAAGAACTGAGGTATCTCATCGAGTCGTGTCTTGCGCATGAAACGTCCCCATGGAGTGATACGAGGGTCATTGTCTTTAGAAAGCTGTGGTCCTGCACTCTCAGAATCCACATACATACTTCTAAACTTCAGCATATTGAAAGGCACGCCGTGCTTGCCGATACGTTCTTGTCTATAAAACACAGGTCCTGGAGAAGACAGTTTCACCATGATAGCTGTAAAGATATACAAAGGTGAGAATATTATAATCACCATCAAAGAAGCGACTACATCGAAGATTCGTTTTGTAATACGCTGCCATACAGGCATCAATTCTGGTGTCACTCTGATGAGAGGAGCATGCCATATAGCCTCTTGTTTTACTGTACCGAAAAGGATATCCTGCATGATTGGAATAATCTTTACGACGACATCAAGGCTTTCCAAAAGAACCAAAATCTTGTCGATAGTCTCAATCTCAGAACGTTCGATAGCGATGATGACTTCTTCTATGTCATTGTCCTTAATAACCTTAGCCACATCCTTGTAAAAGCCAAGATGCGGAACATATTTCGCAAGTTTATATTCTTTCCAGTCGAATACGTTTACAAAACCTACTATGATATTTCCTGAAGAATACTTCTGATTTTCAATTTCTTTGTAAATCTCACAGGCATTATCATGACTGCCAATAATCAAGGTGTTGAAACCTATTTCTTTTCTATGAATCTTTCTTGCTGTTCTCGTTGTGATTATCAGACGACAGAAATATGTCAGTATGAATTGTAGTCCGAACAAGACTGCGAAAGACACATAATAAGATTTATAAGACACTATCACATCGTCGATTATTGTGACAAAGAACAATATGACCACACCAACTAAGGTAACAAAAAATGTTTGACTCAGCTCTTTCAATCGTGACTTTGAGAAGACATTATTATAATAACCAGATATTGTGTACAATATCAGCCAGAAGATTGGCACTCCTATTATTCCTATAATGAAATTTGGATCTTTAAAAACCTGTTGATAATGCTCAAAGATATTTAAATCTTCATTATATTTCCTAAAGAAGAAAAACAGAGTCCATGCTATTAAAGCACATAACCAATCTGTTACGACATACTTTATTGTCTGTCTCGTTTTATTGTTTTTCTTAGCCACGATAAATTACTTTTATATTGTCGAAATAATATTCTGCTTCAGTACCTTTTTCTGTAGCTCCTGATATATACACTTTGAAATATTCTGGAGTTCTGCTAGCTGCATCTGTTATGCTTGGTCCCAAATTGATATAAATCTTATTCCAGTTTTTAGAAGGATTGACATGAACAAGTTCCATCACCTCTTCACTAGCTATCTTAGCCAAGAGACCTACAGTAAACATCTCTGTACACTTATAATCTAATTCTAGGAAGATGCTATTTCCTTGGTCAGGCAAATCATATAATTTTGGAGTGGTGATACAGAAAGTCAGAGTGTCTTCAATCCACACGTAACCTGAATAGTGTGAGTTTCCTTCTTTATCTTTCCATACATCAGGAGTATCTCTGTCTGTTCTTGTGATTGTTGTGTCGCTATAAGCTACTGTCTCAAGACCTACTTGTCTTTCAAAATCTTCCATCCATTCAAAATGAATGTTACTATCATCAATAGGGTAATAATGTGTAGAAGGTGTTACTGTATCTATAACTTTTTCTTCAAACACATAATCTTCAATGATATAAGGAACATAAAACGGATTCAGCGTTCTTGTTGAGCTATTTCCATTTAACTTTATTCCTGGATATAGTGTCAAATCGTGTTTACCTCTTTCAAGAACAGGGATTGTAGCTGGCAATTCATAATAACCTTGGAAACTGCCATCAATATATACAACGACATCTGTTATCTTGTGAGAATCTGCACCTTCGATGCTATAGTCTGTCTCGAACAAGAATTTGTCGATATGAAGATAAGCAGGAATTTCTTGATTACCTTCAAAGCCTGGACATGAAGACAAAAAAATCGTTGAAAACACAATGGTTAAAACAATAAACAAGTTCTTTATTACTTTCATATTATCATATTTTATTCTGAACGCGTACTACAAAAATATATTGCTTATTTTAATTATTTTGAACAATTCTCTGATTTTTATCTATCTCATCAAGAATCATATAACAAACCTTCAAAGCTTGTACTCCATCATGAATTGTAACTATTGGTTCTGTGTTATTTACAATGGCATTATGGAAACTCTCTAACTCAGTCATGATTGAATTTATCGGCTGTACTGTTGGTTGCTCAATGCTAATCTGTTTTTTCGAACCATCGGCAAGGTCAATTTTCATCGCGAAAGGATTCATCTCATCTGCCTCATCGATTCGCACTACTTCTGACTTCTTTTCCAAGAAATCTACAGTGATATACGCATCTTTTTGGAAGATACGATGTTTTCTCATATTTTTCAATGAGATACGACTTGCTGTAAGATTTGCCACTGAACCATTCTCAAATTCTATTCTAGCATTGGTGATGTCTGGCGTTGGACTTACTATAGCCACTCCGCTAGCACTTATATTTTTGATAGGAGATTTTATCATATCTAAAATGATATCGATATCGTGAACCATAAGGTCGAGAACTACAGGCACGTCAGTTCCTCTAGGATTGAATAAAGCGAGGCGATGCGCTTCCACAAACAAAGGCGCTTCAATGTGTGGATGTGCTGCTATATATGCAGGATTGAAACGTTCCACATGACCCACCTGAACTTTAACATTGGCTTCATCAGCTAATTTTATGAGTCTGCCTGCCTCATCAACAGTGGCAACAATAGGTTTCTCTATAAAGACATGCTTGCCTTTTTTAAGTGCCAGAGAAGCACATTCGAAATGCGATATCGTAGGAGTCACTATGTCAACAACATCTACCGAGTCTATGAGTTCTTCTATTGACGAGAAACATTTTACTTGTAAATCTTCAGAGACCTTTTTTGAGGTGTTGTTATCTTGGTCGTAAAAACCGATAAGTTCATAAACAGGCAATTGCTTGATACAGTTTATATGTATCTTTCCAAGGTGTCCTGCGCCTAAAACTCCTATCTTCAACATTAGATTATTTTTTCGCAAATATAAGGTTTTTTTGTAACTTCGCGAAACAAAAAAAAGCGATGCAGGAAGATAATTACAGACACAAAGGAATGCGTAAAAGCTTGGTTGAAGAGCTTAAGAATAAGGGGATTAGCGACGAGAATGTGCTCAACGCCATCAACACCATACCTCGTCATGTTTTCTTAGATTCTTCTTTCTTGGATTTCGCTTATCAGGACAAGGCTTTCCCTATAGGTTCGGGACAGACAATCTCACAGCCATTCACTGTGGCGTTTCAGTCTAGCCTGCTTGAGATAAAGAAAAACATGAAAGTCCTGGAAATCGGAACAGGTTCCGGTTATCAAGCTTGCGTGCTTGCAGAAATGGGCGCGAAAGTATTCAGCATCGAACGTCAGAGAAAGCTATACACCAAGACAAAAGCTTTCTTGGCAGAGTTTCCATATCGAATTAAAATGTTTCTTGGCGACGGCAACAAAGGCCTTCCTACATACGGACCTTTCGATAGAATAATTATAACAGCTGCTGCTCCAGAGATACCACAAGCCCTCATCGACCAACTCAAAGTAGGTGGCATGATGGTCATTCCTTTATCTGAAAATGAAAACTGCCAGACGATGCTACGACTCACCAAACAAGAAGACGGCAGCATGAAAAGAGAAGAATACGGCGACTTCCGATTCGTCCCTATGCTTAAAGGCGTTGGAGAGGACTGAGTTTTGAAGTCACCAAGACACCAAGACTCTAAGTCACCGAGTTTTTCAAATATAAAAACGTCTCAACGAATCCTAATGACTCATTGAGACGTTTTTACTTGGTGTCTAAGCGACTTGGTGACTCGGTGTCTTATTTGTTTATTCCAAATCTTATATACTTAATAGTAAGTCCTTTGTCAAGCCAGATTTGTTCGTAGTATGTTCTGATTTTCTTTACTTCCAAATCGTCGTCGTTGGCATATAAGTTATCGTAGTTATAGAATATTGGATAACCGCCTTCTTTTGCTGTCTCTACTGTAAATTCATACATCAAGTCGCTGTCGGTTTTGAGGTTAACTACGCCGTCTTGTTTCATAAAAGTACGATAACGTTCGAGGAAGTTAGGACCTGTGAGACGTTTACGAGCTTTTGATGGCTGTGGATCTGGGAAAGTGACCCATACTTCATCAACTTCATTTTCAGCGAAGAAGTTATCGATAAGTTCGATATGTGTTCTGAGAAATGCTACGTTTGTAAGACCTTCGTTACGAGCTTGGCAGAGACCGACCCACATTCTTGAGCCTTTGATATCTACACCTATATAATTGATGTCTTTATGTGCGCGAGCGAGACCAACGGTATATTCGCCTTTACCGCAGCCCAATTCCAAAACGATTGGATTGTCGTTCTTAAAAAAATCTTGTTTCCATCTGCCTTTCAATGGAAATCCCTCTTCTTTAATTCTTTCAAATGAATATTCAAAAAGATTATTGAAAGTCTTGTTTTCTGCGAAACGTTCTAATTTATTTTTTCCCATCTTAAATTATTTTTGGAACAACAACCATGCAGAATTGTCATACTTGCTCTTTATCTCGTTGAGACGGACTAAAGCATCAGCTTTTTCTGCGAAAGATTCATAATAAACGCGGATATATCCTTTATCGTTTTTTTCTAATGTAGATGCATTCTCAAAACCTTTGGCTTTAATGCCATTAAGACATTTCTCAGCACTGGCTTCTGTTTGGAAAGAACCGCCTACGATGTAGTAGGAATTGAGGATTTGAGGATTTGAGGAACTGAGGAACTGAGGAACTGAGGAACTGAGGGTTTGAGTTGCTGAGTTGCTGAGTTGCTGAGTTGCTAAGTTATCTTCTGCTTGAATTTCAGGGGTAACTTCAGCTATTTCCGAATCGCTAATTTCTGAAATTTCCTCTTCTAATACAACTTCTTCTATTGTTTCAACAGTTGCAATTTCTTCATTGTAAACCACAGCACTCTCTGAACTTATAATATTTTGAGATTCTGAGATTCTGAGATTCTGAGGTTCTGAGTTGCTGAGTTGCTGAGGAGTTGTCTGTTGGTCGTTGTCTAAAGAAGAAATCCTATTCCCTTGAATTCCAATTAAAAATTCGTTTGGTGATGAATATAAGAAAGGATTCCAGCTTGCGAAGTTGGAGTCTGACTTATCTGTAGTCCAGTTGATAAGGAAAACCAATACGAATGCTAATGTAGTAAAAGCTAATGTTCTGAACATGCTTGGCTTTCTTCTTGGGGTGTCTGATATTTCCTCGACGCTCTCAATAGCCATCGTATATTCTGTGTTTTTAGCTTTTTGTTCAACAACGATTCTCTCTTTGATAATCTGATATGTTTCTGTACGGAACACTGGCTTGTAGTTGAATTCTGTCAAGCCGAAAGAATCACCGAGGAGATTTTCGCTGTGACTAACTTCAAAAACGTAGTCATTACCGAACTTACGCATCTTGCCAAGTCCTTCCATGACATATTCGTTGTTGACATCAAGAATAGCAGCTGTCTGATTGACAAAATTCTGAATCTTTGTCAAAGAATCTTCCTTTGAAATATTCTCTTTTTTTGAGATAAAATCGACTAGGATTTCGTCATTGTTTGTCAATTTATTATTGAAAACTATTTCCTTAAAAGGAGGTATGAAACTATGATTTGCGTAATCTATTGTAGCAGAATGTCTTTTAGAGATAAAAGCTCCAAATTCTGGAATAATCACGCATTCGTTATCGTTCAATAACTCTTTTAAGTAATTAGTAATCATACTATTGAAAGTTTTCAGTAATAAATAAATTCGGTACGCGAAGTTAAGAAAAATAGTTTAATCTTTGAAGAATTTTAGACATTTTTCTACATCTTGCGGAGTATCAATTGAATAACTTTCAAACTCCGTTACACCCATCTTTATAGTGTAAGAATTTTCGAGCCAACGTAGCTGTTCAAGACATTCTGCCAGCTCCAATCCCGACTGTTCTAAAGAGGCTATTTCTTTCAAGACATCAACCTTATAAGCATAGATGCCGATGTGTTTGTAAAAGGTCCTCGCCTGCATCCACGACTGCTCGTCTTTTTCCACTTTTCTTAAAAAAGGTATGGTCTGACGGCTGAAATATAAAGCCTTGCCTTTATTATCAAAAACTACTTTCACTACGTTCTCATCGAAAAGCTCGTCTTCATTTTTTATCGGCTTGCACAATGATGCAATCTGACTTTCCTCTGAAGAAATGAGTGTCGCAATCTGATTTATCTGCTCTGGATTGATGAAAGGCTCATCACCTTGTATGTTGACGACTGCATCATATTTGTCACCTATCTTCTCAACAATTTCGCAGCATCTATCAGTTCCGCTGTTATGTTCCGATGACGTCATCATCACCTTTCCTCCAAAAGCAACCACAGCCTCAAAGATACGTTGGTCGTCAGTGGCAACAACTACATCCGACAACAATCCTGATTTGAGAGATTGTTCGTAAACACGTTGTATCATCGATTTGCCGTTTATCATCGTCAACGGCTTGCCTGGAAAACGAGTCGAGGCATAACGAGCTGGTATTATTCCGAGTATCTTCATATTTTAAAAAAATTCAAAATCTCAAAAACTAAAAAACTCAGAACTTTGAGATTCTGAACTTTTGAGTTTTTGAATTTTAACTAAAAAAGTCCATTAAGCGAAGCGTTAACGCTGTCGATTACCTTGCTTAAATCTTCTGGGTTTTCGAATTCGAGATTGTCGCTATCAATGATAAGGACCTTGCCTTTGTCGTAATTCGCAATCCAGTTTTCATATTTATCGTTAAGAGACTTCAAGTAATCGAGACGAATTGACTGCTCATATTCGCGGTTACGTTTAGCTATCTGACGTACCAATGTAGGGATGCTCGCTCTTAGATATATCAGCAAGTCAGGAGCTTGCATATATGACGACATCAAATCGAACAAGGAGCTATAGTTTTCATAGTCGCGGTCCGACATCAAGCCCATATCGTAAAGGTTAGAAGCGAATATATAAGAGTCTTCATAAATGGTTCTGTCTTGAACCACATTATCGCCGCTGTTTCTGATATCTAAAATCTGACGGAAACGCGATGTCAAGAAATAGATTTGCAAGTTGAATGACCAACGTTGCATATCATAATAAAAGCTGCTGAGATAAGGATTGTTATCCACTTCCTCATAATGAGCCTTCCATCCTAGATGCTTTGACAACAAACTAGTTAATGTAGTTTTTCCTGAACCGATATTACCTGCGATAGCTATGTGCATATTTTTTGTTTATAGTTTATAGTTTATAGTTTAAAGTTCAAGGTTCTTGGTTCACCACTATTTCGGCGCTTTCACCAAGAAATAAATTCCTATTATCGAGAATATTATATTTGGAAGCCATGCCGCGATGAATGGAGAGAACACACCCGACAATGCGAACACGCGCGAGAATTCCATGAATAAGATGTACGAAAACGTTATCACTATTCCTATTCCGAGATGCAACCCCATGCCGCCACGTACCTTCCGGCTCGACAAGGCAGCACCGATGATGGTAAGTATTATGATAGCAGCAGGAGAAGCGATTCGTTTATGCATCTCAATCCTATAAGGCAGAGTGTTATCTGCACCTTTAAGTTCCAGATTCTGAATATGCTCTCGAATCTCGAATAGATTCATCTCTTCAAATTCTTCCTTGATATTATACAAGTCGCGAGGCTTTAACAATAACGTAGTGTCTTTCGACTTGCCTCTCTCAAGATATTCCTCTTTTTCCAAACGGCGTTCCACGTAATTATCCAACTTCCATTTTCCGGTAATAGTATCATAAGAAGCCTTGTCTGCCAACAACTTATACGTCATCTCGTTATTTTCAAACTTCTCAACTGTGAACTTATAAGCAATCTTTCTTTTTATATCGAAATTACCGACGTAGACATAGACACCTTTTTCAATCTGCACATGAATATTAGAACCGGAGCTTTTTGTCAATTTCTCAATATATTTATCTTTGAACTCACGTCTAACGGTGTCAGTCTTAGGTATCAAGAAGTTACCGAGATAAAAAGACCCCACCGACAACAACAGCGCTGCTCCGACATAAGGAAGGAGGAACCTCTTGAAACTCACGCCGCTGCTAAGAATTGCGATAATCTCCGTATGACCTGCCATCTTGGATGTAAAGAAAATGACGGAGATGAATACAAAAAGATAAATGAACAGATTAATAAAATAAGGTATAAAAGGCACATAATAATGGAGAGCCACTTCTCTGAATGTAGCCTCGTTTTTTATAAAGCTGTCGATGTTTTCTGACACATCGAACACTATCACTATTATAATCAACAAGCTGATTGAGAAGAAGAACGTCCCGAGATATTTCCTAAATATGTACCAGTCTAAGGTCTTCATAAATTATAGTCTACGAGTAACCTTTTGCAACATCATATCTCTCCATGTAGCGAAGTCACCTTCGATGATATGTTTTCGTGCTTCCTTGACGAGCCAGAGATAGAAACCGAGATTATGCACTGTCGCAATCATAGGTCCTAAGATTTCCTTAGAAACGACGAGATGTCTCAGATATGCTTTTGTATAATCTCTGTCAACGTATGTCGTTCCGTTCTCATCTAATGGAGAGAAGTCGTATTTCCACTTTTCATTTTTGATATTGATGATACCTTCAGATGTGAATAACATACCGTTACGTCCGTTACGACAAGGCATCACGCAGTCGAACATATCGACGCCGCGAGAGATAGCTTCGAGCAAGTTAGCCGGTGTTCCCACGCCCATGAGGTAACGAGGTTTGTCTTGTGGTAAAATCTCATTAACGACCTCTATCATTTCATACATCTGTTCTGTTGGTTCGCCCACTGCGAGTCCGCCTATAGCGTAGCCGTCGGCTTCGTGTTTGGTGATATATTCTGCCGAGCGTTTTCTAAGTTCTGGGTAGACACAGCCTTGTACTATTGGGAATAGCGACTGGTTGTAATCGTAAACTGGCTCTGTCTCATCGAAGCGTTTCCAGCAGCGGTCGAGCCAGCGATGTGTTCTTTCCATCGACTCTTTAGCATATCTGAAATCGGCAGTGCCAGGAGTACATTCGTCGAAAGCCATGATGATGTCAGCGCCGATGACACGTTCTATATCCATCACGTTTTCAGGTGTGAAAGTATGACGAGAGCCATCGATATGAGATTGGAAAACGACACCTTCTTCTTTCATCTTTCTGATGCCAGTAAGTGAGAAGACCTGAAATCCGCCGCTGTCGGTAAGTATAGGACGTTTCCAACCGTTGAACTTATGAAGTCCGCCAGCTTGTTTAAGCACATCAAGACCTGGACGAAGATAAAGATGATAGGTGTTGCCTAAAATGATTTGAGCCTGGACTTCTTCCTCCAACTCTCTCATATGCGTTGCCTTAACGCTTCCAACAGTACCAACAGGCATAAAAATAGGTGTCTCGATAGGACCATGATCGGTGGTCAAGACGCCAGCACGAGCATTGCTCGCAGTATCATTTTTGACAAGTGAAAATCTCATAAAATTTTTTGGCAAAGATACTATTTTTCCTATTAAAAATAATCATACTTTTGCAGTGAAATTTCAACATTTTTTAATTAAAAAACCACGACTGCAATGAGTTTCAACTTCAGCGAATTAAGTTTCTTCATACTGATAATTTTCGTACTCGCATGGATTATTCAGATGGCATATCACTGGATATTATTCCGACGTTTGGCATTTCATAAAAAACGAGAAAAAGAATGCAGCTACGAGCCTGTTTCTGTGATAGTATGCGCCCGCGATGCTTACGAATATCTATTAGACTTAATACCCGCTTTATTGAAACAAGACTACCCAGAATATGAGATAGTAATCGTCAACGATTGCTCGCAAGATAATACCGAAGAATATCTCAAAGATTTGGCAAGAAACAACCCAAAAATCAATCTGGTCAATTTGACACAACATCTCAACTTCTTCCAAGGCAAGAAATTCCCTTTGAGTATGGGAATAAAATCAGCCAGACATGATTTGCTTCTACTGACAGATGCCGACTGCGTCCCTTCGACAGACCAATGGATTAAAGAGATGGTCAAGACATATGACAATGACACCGAAATCGTTGTTGCATACGGACCATATTTCGAACGTAAAGGATTGTTAAACAAACTCATTCGTTTTGACACTTTATACATCGCGATGCAATATCTTTCTTTAGCATTGGCAAAGAAACCTTACATGGGCGTTGGCAGAAACCTTTCATACAGAAAAAGCACATTCTTGAAAAACAAAGGTTTTACTTCCCATTACAACATACCATCTGGCGATGACGATTTGTTCATTAGCCAAGTCGCTAACAAAAGAAACACAAAGGTTTACATCGACGCCACCAACAGAGTTGAGTCGGAACCTAAAAAAACATGGAAAAACTGGGTTCGTCAGAAGAAACGCCATTATTCCACAGGCATAAAATACAAACCACAGACTAATAGAATTTTAGGATTATTATTAGGCAGCCGTCTTGCCTACTATCCTACTTTGATAGCATTGTTTTTCTTACCACAAGCTTTCAACATATCTTTCGGCGAAATATATTACTTCGTCATCATAGGATTATTCGCCTTGACACATTATTTGACACAATTCATCATATATCATAAATCAGCGAAACAATTAGGCGAGAAACATTTAGGATTGTTATTCACACCTTTCTACGACTGTTTCTTTATGATATTCACAACTGTTTTAGGAATCTGGAGCACCTTTTTCAAACCTAAAGGATGGTGATTTTTTAATTCATAATTCATAATGCATAATTCATAATTAGATGTAAAAAAGATTGTGCATTATGCATTATGCATTGTGAATTATTTTTTTTATCTTTGCACCTTGTATATTTAGCATTTAAATAAACTCAAAAATATATGAACGATTTTCAAAAAGAGATACTTGCAGGTATTCCTGACGAGTTACCATGTGTCAAAGAGTATGATTTGACAGTCAATCATGCTCCTAAACGTAAAGACATTTTAACAAAAGAAGAAAAAAGATTAGCATTAAGAAATGCTCTTCGTTATTTCCCAGCTAAACATCATGCTGTTTTAGCTCCAGAATTTGCAGAAGAATTGGAAAAATACGGTCGTATCTACATGTACCGTTTCCGTCCTTCATACGAAATTTACGCACGTCCTATTGAAGAGTATCCAGCAAAATCAAGACAAGCAGCTGCTATCATGCTTATGATTCAAAACAACTTGGATCACGCTGTAGCACAACACCCACACGAACTCATCACTTACGGTGGCAACGGCGCTGTCTTCCAAAACTGGGCTCAATATCGTCTCGTTATGCAATATCTTGCTAACATGACAGAAGAGCAGACTCTCGTAATGTATTCTGGTCACCCAATGGGATTGTTCCCATCACATAAAGACGCTCCACGCGTCATCGTCACAAACGGTATGATGATTCCTAACTACTCAAAACCAGACGATTGGGAAAGATTCAACGCAATGGGCGTGACACAATACGGACAGATGACAGCTGGTTCTTACATGTACATCGGACCACAAGGCATCGTTCACGGAACAACAATCACAGTTTTAAACGCTTCAAGAAAACAAGGCGGCACTCCAGCTGGCAAGTTATTCATCACTGCTGGTCTCGGCGGCATGTCAGGCGCACAGCCTAAAGCTGGTAACATCGCTGGCGTTGTTTCAATCACAGCTGAAATCAACCCAAGCGCGACAGACAAACGTCACAGCCAAGGCTGGGTCGACGAAGTCTACAGCAACCTCGACGAATTGTTCGCTAAAGTAAATGAAGCACGCGCTCAACAAATAGCTCGTTCTTTCGCATACCAAGGTAACGTTGTTGACCTCTGGGAATACGCAGCAGAACACGACATCCAAGTCGACTTAGGTTCTGACCAGACATCATTACACAACCCATTCGCAGGCGGCTACTACCCTGTAGGTTATTCTTTCGAAGAATCAAAACAAATGATGGCTGAAGCTCCTGAAAAATTCAAAGACGCTGTCTACGCATCATTACGTCGTCATGTAGCTGCTGTCAACAAACTCACAGCAAAAGGCATGTACTTCTTCGACTACGGCAACGCATTCTTATTGGAAAGCAGCCGCGCCGGTGCTGACATCCTCAACGCTGACGGCAAGTTCCGTTATCCTTCATACGTACAAGACATCATGGGCCCTATGTACTTCGACTACGGATTCGGTCCATTCCGTTGGGTTTGTACTTCAGGTAAAGAAGAAGACCTCGCTATCACAGACGAAATCGCATGCAACGTCCTTGAAGAAATCGCTAAGAACTCACCTGTTGAAATCCAACAACAAATGCGCGACAACATCCAATGGATTAAAGGCGCACGCGCTAACAAACTCGTCGTTGGTTCACAAGCTCGTATCTTATATGCTGACTGCGAAGGTCGTACAAAAATCGCTGCTGAGTTCAACAAGGCTATCGCCGACGGTCGTCTCTCAGCTCCAGTAGTTTTAGGCAGAGACCACCACGACGTATCAGGTACTGACTCTCCATTCCGTGAAACATCAAACATCTACGACGGCTCATCATTCACAGCTGACATGGCAATCCACAATGTCATCGGTGACGGTTTCAGAGGCGCAACATGGGTAAGTATCCACAACGGCGGCGGCGTTGGCTGGGGTGAAGTTATCAACGGCGGTTTCGGTATGGTACTCGACGGCAGCGACGATGCTGACAGAAGATTACACTGCATGTTACACTGGGACGTTAACAACGGTATCGCTCGTAGAAGCTGGGCTAGAAACGAACCTGCTATGTTCGCTATCAGACGCGCTATGGAAGTAGAGCCAAGACTTAAAGTCACAATGCCTAACTTCGCAGAAGACAGCTTGATTAACGACATTATAAAATAAGGACTTTGAGCTTTGAACTTTGAACTAAGAGTTAAAGTTCAAGGTTCTTCGTTCAAGGTTCAAGGTTCAAGAAATATAGCACGATTATTGCATAATTCAAGCAATAAATCAAATAGTTAAAAAGAAAAATTAAATAATTATTAACCTAAAATTAGAAAATAAAAATGAAAAAACTTTTACTCTCATTAATCCTTATGGTTTTCGCAGCTCAATTGTCTGCACAATCATTAGCATTCAAATATGAAGGTGAATCAGTTGAACCAGGTACAACTATCAACATTGTTTCTGACATCAACGCTTCATTTGAAATTCAATTTGACTTAGACATCATCAACACAACAGATGCTGACATCAATGTTGTAGCTCAAATGGAAGACTTGACAAACATTGGCAGCACATACTTATGCTGGGGCAGCTGCTACATGCCAGGTACTTTTGAAGCCACACACCCTGTTGCTGCTGGTAGCGAAGGTGTTTTCAACGGCCACGTTATGTTCGTTGACGCTGACTGGAACACATTGCCTGTAGGCACAGAAGTTAAAATGGTTTACACTTTCTTCGATGAAAGAACCCCAGAAGAAACATACAGCTTCAATGTTAACTTCAAATATCAAACAGAAGAAGTTGCCACATCAGCATTAGCTTTCAAATACGAAGGTGAATCAGTTGAACCAGGTACAACTATCAACATTGTTTCTGACATCAACGCTTCATTTGAAATTCAATTTGACTTAGACATCATCAACACAACAGACGCTGACATCAATGTTGTAGCTCAAATGGAAGACTTGACAAACATTGGCAGCACATACTTATGCTGGGGAAGCTGCTACATGCCAGGCACTCTTGAAGCTACTCACCCTGTTGCTGCTGGTGGCGAAGGCGTTTTCAACGGCCACGTTATGTTCGTTGACGCTGACTGGAACACATTGCCTGTAGGTACAGAAATTAAAATGGTTTACACTTTCTTCGACGAAAGAAACCCAGAAGAAACATACACTTTCAATGTTAACTTCAAATATCAAACAGAATCAATCGTTGATTACAACAGCGTTGACGTTTTCAGCAACGCATATCCTAATCCAGCTAACAACACTGTAAGCTTCGACTACAACATGCCATACGATGTTAACTCAGCTTCAGTTGCTATCTACAACATGATGGGACAAGAAGTTGTAAGACAAGACCTCAACCTCGGCGGTTCAAGAGCTGACATCAACGTAAGCGACTTAAACGAAGGTGTTTACTTCTACAGCTTAATCGTCAACAACCAAACTGTTAAGACAAACAAATTAGTTGTTTCAAGATAAGACAACAGACAACAAGTCTATAAGTCTATGAGACTATAAGAGGGAGCGCTGCATTGAATGTGGCGCTCTTTTTTTTGAGTCTCCAAGTCACAGAGACACTGAGTCACTGAGATTTTGAGTTTCTGAGATTTTGAGATTCTGAGATTCTGAGTTGAAGTCCTGAAAGGGCGAAACAAATATAGGATAAGGCAACGCCTTATTAATTAGGAATTAGGAATTGAGGGTATGAGGAATTGAGGGTTTTGTAGGGACGCGATTCACCACATCCAATATTTCGTGTCAATTTCGTGAATATTCGTGGATAAAAATATTGTAGGGACGTGATTCATCACGTCCAATATTCGTGTTTATTTCGTAAATATTCGTGGAGAAAAATATTGCAAGGACGTGATTCATCACATCCAATATTTCGTGTCAATTTCGTGAATATTCGTGGATAAAAATATTGTAGGGACGTGATTAATCACGTCCTATTTTCGTGTCAATTTCGTGAATATTCGTGGACAAAAATATTACAAGGACGTGATTCACCACGTCCATTATTTCGTGTTTATTTCGTAAATATTCGTGGATGAAAAAAGAAAAGGAGCGTTGCAATTGCAGCGCTCCTTCTTATTGTCTTATAGTCTTGTTGACTTGTTGTCTTTATTTAGCAAAGCTGACAGCTCTTGTCTCTCTGATGACAGTGATGTTGATTTGACCTGGGTAAGTCATCTCTGTCTGGATTTGTTTAGAGAGGTCGAATGAGATGCGGTCGGCATCGGTGTCGCTGACTTTATCTGCTGCAACGATGACGCGCAATTCACGACCAGCTTGGATAGCATATGTCTTAACTACGCCAGGGAATGACATCGCCATTTCTTCGAGTTTGTTGAGACGTTGGATATAAGCTTCAACCACTTCACGGCGTGCACCTGGACGTGCGCCAGAGATAGCGTCACACACCTGAACGATAGGAGCGATAAGAGTTTCCATCTCTATTTCATCGTGGTGAGCACCGATAGCGTTACATACGTCTGGCTTCTCTTTATATTTCTCAGCGGTCTTCATACCGAGTATTGCGTGTGGCAATTCTTCGTCGTTTTCAGCCACCTTACCAATGTCGTGGAGGAGACCAGCACGTTTTGCTGTCTTTGGATTCAAACCTAATTCTGCAGCCATTGAAGAGCTGAGTTTAGCTACTTCGATAGAGTGTTGCAATAAGTTTTGTCCGTATGATGAACGATATTTCATACGACCTATCATCTTGATAAGTTCAGGGCTGAGGTTATGGATGCCGAGGTCGATGACAGTACGTTTACCTGTTTCTATGATTTCTTGTTCAACTTGTTTCTCTACTTTCTTAACAACTTCCTCGATACGAGCTGGGTGGATACGACCGTCAGTAACGAGCTTTTGCAATGAGAGGCGAGCTATCTCACGACGTATTGGATCGAAGCCTGAGAGCAAGATTGCGTCAGGGCTATCGTCGATAATGATTTCTACGCCTGTGAGAGCTTCGAGAGTACGGATATTTCTACCTTCACGACCGATGATACGACCTTTTATTTCGTCGTTTTCAATGTTAAATACTGATACAGTATTTTCGATGGCGTGTTCTGCTGCAGTACGTTGTATTGTCTCAAGGATAATTTTCTTAGCTTCTTGGTTAGCCGACATCTTAGCCTCTTCTACTATATCTCTAGAGATAACCATAGCTTCTGCTACAGCCTCATCTTTTATCATTTCTTTAAGTTGTTCCTTTGCTTCGCCAGCTGTGAGACCAGAGATAGATTCCAACATCTTCTTTTGTTCATCTTGAATCTTATCCAATTCTGCTTGACGTTTGTGGATGTTTTCCTGTTGAGCTGTTATGCTTTGTTGTTGGCTTTTAAGCTCATTTGCTTTTTTACGGATTTCTTCATCACGTTGGTTAGCTTGTTGTTGTTGCTGTTGCACACGTGATTCTAGTTTTTGGATTTCTCTTTTGCGTTCATTTGTTTCTTTTTCGTAATCAGCTTTCATTTGCAAGAACTTCTCTTTAGCTTGAAGTATCTTATCTTTCTTGATCACTTCTGCTTTTTCTTTTGCTTCTTCCAATAACTGAACGCTTTTCTTTGTGAGTGTGTTACGCA
>JBGVQR010000024.1:0-4342 GCA_045127605.1 Candidatus Limimorpha sp.
ACAACGGCTGTGGCAGTGCGTTTTTATAAAGGACTAGGTCGTTTTGAGCAGGTGGCTTTCCAATTCTCACATCTTTTTATTGAAAAGGCAAACGGCTCTTATGTCGTGAAACATATAGGTCAATATCTTAATACCCAAAAAGGATTCTTCCCAAACTTCGAGTTTGTGAGAGAATTGAAGAGACAGCTGGAAAAAGATGAAGGCTTTGTGTTCCGTTATTCACATCATGAAAATTCAATACTTAGAAGTATCTATGAACAACTTGATAAGAGTAATGAGAAAGATAAAGATGAGCTGATGAGTTTCATCGATTCGATAACACACTATAAGAACGATAAAAAAGAAGTACGAGGCGAAAGAGATATGATTGACTTATGTGAAATTGTAAAGAAATATTTCTATCATCCATCGATGAAAGGCAGCAATTCCATTAAGGTGGTACTTCCTGCTGTGTTGAATTCTAGCAAGTTGCTTAAATACAAATATTCGAAGCCTATTTATGGAAAGGATATAATTAGTCAGAATTATAATGCAGGCAATGCTAAAGTTTGGATAAGTTATGATGAGAATGGAGTGGTGGAGAATCCATACAAACACCTAGAGCCAGTGTCGGCGTTTCTGAATATCAGTGAGGCAGAAATCAAGCAATATGAAAATTCCTTGGATGAGTCGGTTTGTGACGGTGGTGCGGCATTAGCTGCATACTCCAAACTGCAGTTCAGCGATGATGTGGCATCTAAAGCATTGGAGCAAGCCTTGTTGCGATATTGCGAACTCGACACTTTGGCGATGGTATTCATCTGGGAATATTTTAACGAGATGATTTCATAGCAGCATCCCAAAGCGTTAGGGATTGGAGCGGCATCCTTTGCGAGTGAAGCGATAGCGGAGCGAGCAAAGATATAGCGGAAAGCCCGACGGCGATAGCCGGAACGCCCAAAAACAATTCATAATGCATAATTAAAAATTCAAAATTGAAATATTTCTGCATCCTTATAAGCCTCTGCGAGGGCAAATAACTCCTAATTAAAAAGAGACGCTTCATTGTGTGTTTATATTTATGAAACAATGAAACGTCTCTACTTGGTGTCTAGGAGTCTTGGTGACTCGGTGTCTTTACATTTCCTCCACAATTCTCTTCTTCCATGAATCAGGATATCCTGCTTGTTTTGGTTTCGCTGGATAGCCGTGGCCGTTGTCGATGAATCTGCCGTTTTCTTCTTGTTTGATATTGCTGTCTAAATATTTAACCAATAAGAAGTTATCTAATTCTTTCCATCTTTTGAAGGTGTTTTGTCCTGCTTGTGATGAGAAGTCGGTCAAGAAAGCGATGGTCTCTTCTTTGGAGTTTTCTATCATACTCAATGCTTTAGCATCTGTCGCCTTGACTTGTTCCTGATATGATGTCTCTAATTCTTTTTGTACTTTCTGTATGTCGCCGATGACTCTATTATAAAATAGGTATTTGAAATGTGCCACTCTGTTGAAGAGCCAGAATGCTGAGTTGTCGGAATATGTTATCATATTGCCGTTTCCTTGTCTGAATTCTTCTGTCACTTCTGATATTGAGCAGTAAAACGGAGTGTAAACCGTTGAGTTTGTGTCATCAACGCCGAACCAGATGATGCCGCCTATTTCATTTGGCAACCAATTTCTTGTCTGAGCTATGAAAGAGAAACCTGTCTGTTGTGTTACTGTGCTTCTCTCGTGGAAATATTCTTTTCCTTCATATTCCCAGTAGAGCGGAGTCCAGCGGTAAGGAGAACCGAATGGCTCGGCGCCTGCGCCTTGTGTCTTGTCTAACTCTGTGTTTTGGAAGAGGTTACGCATGAAATACATCATGTCGTCTAAAGATATCTTTCTGTTAGGTTTCACATAAAGTGGCATTCTTGGACCTTCAAGGTTTTTGCCAGTGGCGTAATCCCAATATTGGTCCATGTCGTCGCATACGTCGTTGAACATCATCCATACGCGGAGGTCGCAGATACGAGCTGCTGCGAAATCGACAGGGGCGAAGGCTGCGCTGAAGTCGAAGTCGGCGTCCTTGCCGATGAAGTATTTCTTTCTTCTTGCAAAGTCGATGATGTCGTGTTTGTAGATGACTTCAACATCTTGATTATAAAGTTTCTTCCAGTCTTTGTCGGTGATTGATTTCTTTCCGTCGCGGAGTGGGAAAGTGGTGATACGAGCTGCGTTGGCGTGTCCTGAGACATAACCGTCAGGGATGCGAATCGCTACCCATACCGCGCCTTTGTCGGTGTTGACAGTGTCGTTCGATTTCTTGTCATAAATAGGATTATATCCTTTGCCGATGATTTCCATATACCAGACTTCGTTAGCGTCTGAGATAGAGAATGTTTCACCGTCGCTGCCGTAGCCGTATTCTTCAACGAGCTCTGCCATGATTTTTATCGCCTCGCGTGCTGAGGTGCTGCGTTCTAATGCCATGAACATGAGACTTCCATAGTCGATGAGACCTTTAGGGTCGATGAGTTCGGTGCGTCCGCCGAATGTCGTCTCACCGAGAGCGACTTGGTTTTCGTTGATATATCCTACCACTTGATAAGTGTGTGCTGGCTGTGGGACGTAGCCTCTGATGGCGTTGGTGCCGCGGTCGTAGATGGCGCGCATGCTGCCTGGAGTCCAGTCGGCGGCAGGGGTGAAGTAGAGCTCGCCGTATCTGATGTGCGAGTCAGCAGCGTAGGTGATGTAGTTAGAGCCATCGACGGATGCACCTTTGGTCACGAGAAAGTTAGTACAAGCTTGAGAGTCGATGTTTAATAATATGATAAACATCATTAATAATAAGGTGTGGAATTTTTTCATAGATGATAATTTTTTCTTTTACAAAGATAGGATTTTTTTATGGGTATTCCTTATCTTTGTAAAAAATTAAGCGATGAATTACCAATCGACACCATTAGCGGAGAGACTGCGTCCTACTTCTTTGGACCAATATATTGGACAAGAGCATCTTGTGGGTGAGAATGCCGTTTTGCGTCGTGCTATAGAGAGCGGACGCATTCCTTCTATGATATTCTGGGGACCTCCTGGCGTGGGCAAGACTACACTGGCTTCTATCATTTCCAAACAGGTGAAGCGTCAGTTTTATGTGCTTAACGCAGTTAGCAGCGGTGTCAAAGAGGTGCGCGAGGTGTTCGATAGAGCTCGTATGGCTCCCGACACCCCGATTCTCTTCATCGATGAAATTCATCGTTTTAGCAAGTCGCAGCAGGATTCTTTGCTTAATGCCGTCGAGAAAGGTCTCGTAATATTAATAGGTGCTACAACGGAAAATCCTAGTTTTGAAGTCATCTCTCCATTGCTTTCTCGTTGTCAGGTTTATGTTATGAAATCATTGGAGAAAAGTGATTTGGAGAAATTGATTGACATTGCGGTTCCGGTATTGGAGAATGATTATAAGAAAAAAATTGTCATACAAGAGAGCGAGGCTCTTATGCACATCAGCGGCGGTGATGCTCGTAAGTTGCTCAATGCAATAGATTTAGTTGTAGGTATGATGAGCGAGACTGCCACAGACGAAACACTGACGATAACAAACGAAATCACTACTCAATATATTCAGAGTAATCTGCTGAAATATGACAGGCAAGGGGAGATGCATTACGACATCATCTCTGCTTTCATCAAGTCGATGCGCGGCTCTGACCCTAATGCTGCGGTTTATTACCTCGCTCGTATGATAGAGGCAGGCGAAGACCCTCTCTTTATCGCTCGTCGTATGCTGATACTCGCTTCTGAAGATATAGGCAACGCTAATCCTAACGCGCTTCTGCTCGCTAATACCTGCTTCGACGCTGTCAATAAAATCGGTTTCCCTGAAAGCAGGATAATACTTTCACAGACTGCCATCTATCTGGCTTCATCGCCAAAGAGCAACGCTTCTTATATGGCTATCAATATGGCTCAGGATGTTGTGCGCAAGACTGGAAATCTAAGCGTTCCTATGCATTTGCGTAATGCGCCAACGAAGCTGATGAAAGATTTAGGTTATAAAGACGGTTATAAATACGCTCACGACTATGAAGGCAACTTCGTGGAATTAGAATTCCTTCCTCAAGAGATTTCTGGCACTAAATTCTATCAGCCTCAAAACAATCCTCGTGAAAGAGAACTGCAGAACTCATTGAGAAATAAGTGGAAAGAGAAATACGGGTATTGATGGAAAATATTTCCTTTTTTCCTTTCTTTCTATTGAAATAATTTATACTTTCGCACTCTGATAGAGATGATTATTATTAAGTAATGTTTACATTTTTAAAAGACATAGTATCTTTTAATATATTTGCCATTATGAGTAAGAATATATGTAACTCATTGG
>JBGVQR010000025.1:0-57261 GCA_045127605.1 Candidatus Limimorpha sp.
TCCAAGCATATCGGTCACAATAACTTCTAAAGTATTGTGACCTTTTTTTATATGATTGTCAATCTGATAAATCAACAAATTATTCTTAGCATCATATTCTGCCAATACCCATTCGCCATTCACCAACATCTCATATTTACCGATACCAGACTCCTTGTCTTCTATCTCCAATCTCAACGACCAGTTTTCTGTTATAAGACCTCCACTTTTGAAATTAAGAGGTTTAATAGCAGGCTTAATATCATCTTTTGCAATAAGATAAGTTCCTAAAACATTTGTCTGAGCTTCAATGAAATCATCATTATATTTATTTCCTAAATAAGACAAATTACCATTCTTATCAACTGAAGCCACATACAATAATGTATCATCTACAAATTCTTCAGCGACTTTAATACGAATTTTTATCTTCTTATGCAAAGGAACATCATTGCTACCAAATCGATATGCATAATCCGAAAATATATTTTCAATTGTATCAATTTTAGAAACGCCTAAGGTCACATCACGATAAAAAGCATTCTTAGGAATATGAGCTTCAAATCCGTTTAAATTGATGTCAGACGATTTTCCGTCAAAAATATTATAAGACAAATTAGGAAGAATGTTATTCTGTTCAACTTCAGGCGATTCCACTCCTATCAAAGTAAATGGCAAGATAGAAACATTATTATTATAATCTTTAACAACATACTTCATATTCAGAGTATCGCCTTGATTTACAGCAACAATTCCATCTTTCACGTCATAAACACTTAGTTTGTTAAACTCATCAATTTCAGTTCTAATGAAACGTTCTTTATTATTTATGAAATAAGAATAATCGATAAGACTATTGACATAACGAGTTTCAGAATAAGAATATTTATACGATGTAATACTGAAAATCAATTTTTCATCAGCAAACAATTCGATAGAATAAGGACCGTTTTTGTTGTTAGAGCCATCAGCCTGATCGAAAACATTTATTCCGAAAGCAATATCGCCACCAACTTCAAACGATGGATTATCAAGAGAATATGTATAGAAAGGAGAAGTAGAACCATTAACGATTGAATTTTCAAGAGGATAAATTGCGAGACCTTTTATACATGGTTTGATATTATCTTTGATTTTCAATCCGAAGAAAAGAGGATTTACCGGTTCCTGCGTATCAGTATAACGAATCTCATAATGAAGATGAGGACCGCCAGAGCCACCGCTATTTCCTGTGAATCCTAGAAAATCACCACGTTTGATAGGAAACATATCTTCTTCTAAAAGTATGTTCTGTGAAAAAGATTTATTTTCATATTGTTTCATTTTAACGAAGTCAGCAATCTTTTTGTTAAACTTAGAAAGATGAGCGTAAACTGACGTAAAACCGTCATCGTGAGTTATATACAAGACTTTTCCATAACCAAAAGGAGAAACACCTATTCTGCTCACATAACCATCAGCCACGGCAAAAACTTCCTTACCTTCAACACCTTGGGTACGGATATCAACGCCAGCATGAAAGGCATTTGTCCTTATTTCCGCAAAGGTAGCAGATAGATATACAGGTATTTTCACTGGATTAGGATACAGAGGGAAAGACTCTGTTTGAGAATGTAAGCAATTACCTAATAATAAAAAGATTATCAATATCTTAACTTTCATATTCATATCTGTTTTAAAAAAGAGATTGTTTCTACAAATTTAATAAATAATTCTCTTTATTTCTTGAACCAAACTACTTAATTTTTGTATCTTTGCATATATAAAAAACTTTTATTTACAGACTAAAACAAAATGAGCATCAGCAAGTTATATTATACATGATGAAAAAGAAAATAATTTTTATTATCAATCCTATTTCAGGACACCATAACAAGAATAATTTTCCAAATCTTGTTGAGAAACATATTGACAAGAATCAGTATGAATATAGCATCGTATTTACAGAGTACGCAGGCCATGCTACAGAACTGACAATGAAAGCAATAGAAGATGATTTCGACTATATTGCAGCTGTTGGCGGCGATGGCACTATCAACGAAGTAGCTAAATGTCTTATTGGCAAAAGACAGATTTTAGTCATTGTTCCTTTAGGCTCTGGCAATGGTCTAGCCCGACACCTCGAACTTCCTTTCAAGCCAGAACGTCTTATAAAAGAGGTCATTAACAAAGGCAAGGTTTATAAAATAGACACTGCTGTCATGAACGACATTCCTTTCATCAGTATTGCAGGCATCGGTTTTGACGCATTGATTGCCGATTATTTTGCGAAAGATGAAAACCGAGGATTTATGACATACGCGAAGTTGGTGACAGAAAAATATCCTAATTACAGACAAAAAGAATACACACTTATACTTGATGATGAAAAAACAATAGAATGCAAGCCATTCTTTGTAACTTTCGCTAACTCAAGCCAATTCGGTTATAATGCCGAAATCTCACCAAAAGCCAGCGTCCAAGATGGACTTATTGACGTTTGTATATTTAAGAAACCAACCTTTTTAGAAGTTCCAATCGTAGCTACATATTTCTTGGCAAAGCAAATTGACAAAAGCAATTTCATCGACATTTATAAAGCTAAGAAAATCAAAGTAACTCGCAAAGTAGCAGAAGTTGCCAACATCGACGGCGAAGCTATTGAAATGAGTAAAGATATAACAGTAGAAATAATTCCATTAAGCCTTAACATATTATTAAACAGTTGATTATGTTTAGCAAATACATTTCAATCATTGAAAATTTATTATCCAAAGTCGGATTAAATGAAAATGTAACTACTTACATTTCAGAAGCTATAAGTTTTATAACATTAATTATAATCACACTTGTTTTATATCATGCTGTATTATTTGTAATTAGAAAGACTATCTATATCTTTATAGAAAAAAGCGAAAGCAAAAGAGATGACATATTGATTAAAAACAAGGTCTTCAACAGGTTATGTCTTCTAGTTCCAGCTTACCTGATACGTTTTAATATAGAAGCTGCAGTACCTTCATTTCCAGCTCTTTCATCAACGATAATATTATTCACAAAAATATACGAGGTATTCATCTACAGCAGAGTTATCGATGCAATTCTTTCAACTCTAAACGACATCTACGACACATACGAAATTTCTAAAAGCAAACCGATAAAAGGTTTCATACAAGTATTGAAAACCATCATATATATAGTATGCTTCTTGCTGATTATCGCCATTTTAACTAATAAAGAACTTTCAAATATCTTAATCGGATTAGGAACACTTTCTGCTGTATTGATGTTGGTTTTCAAAGACCCTATCTTGGGTTTTGTCGGTGGTCTACAGCTGACAATCAACGATATGCTTCGTATTGGTGATTGGATTGTGATGGAGAAAAGCAAAGCCGACGGAGAAGTTTTGGAAATCGGACTTACAACAGTCAAAGTTCAAAACTGGGATATGACAATCACTACAATTCCAACATACTCATTAATTTCTGATTCTTTTACCAACTGGCGAGGAATGGTAAATTCTGGAGGTAGACGTATAGCACGTTCATTTGTCATTGATATTGACACCGTTAAATTCTGTACCCCAGAAATGCTCGAACGCTTCAAGAAGTTCCAGTTAGTATCTCAATACATTATTGACAAGGAAAAGGAAATAGAAGAATATAACAAAGCTAACAATATAGACGACAGCAACTTAGTCAATGGCAGACGCCAAACCAACCTCGGAATTTTCAGAGCTTATCTGAACTCATATCTGGCAAACTGTCCTTATATCAACAAAGACATGACATTCATGGTCAGACAGTTATCTCCTACCGAGACTGGTGTGCCAATTCAAATATATGCTTTCAGTTCAAACAAAGCTTGGGTTTCTTACGAAAACATACAGAGCGATATCTTCGACCACGTATTCGCTGTAGTGACAATGTTTGATTTGAAGATTTACCAAAAACCTTCAAGCAACAGTCTTGCGGTTTTACCAGAAATTTTGGAATGAAGAATTTGAGGATCTGAGGATCTGAGGATCTGAGGATTTGAGGATCTGAGGATTTGAGGATCTGAGGATCTGAGGATTTTAAGGTAAACCTCATACCCTTAGTTCCTTAATTCCTCATACCCTTAGTTCCTTAATTCCTCATACCCTTAATTCCTCATACCCTCAGTTCTTCATACCCTTAGTTCCTTATCAAGAAAGTCTCTCAATAAGAGCATCGCGATAGCTCGCTCCTACTGGAATTTTATTACCTGCAACAGTAACATTCACTTTGTCAATATCCTCGATGTTTTTTATTGAGACAATGAATGACTTATGTGTACGAATGAATTTATCTTTGGGAAGTGTATCTTCGAGATTTTTCAATGAATATAATGCAGTGATACGTTTTGTCTTGGTGTGAAATGTAACATATTCATGCTGACCTTCAATGTAAAGCAAATCTTCAAAATTGACTTTATACAACTTATAGTCGGCTTTCACCATTATATAATCGTTAGATGTTTCATTATGATTTCCTGACGATTTATAGCTGACAGCCTTATTTATTGCCTGTACAAATCTTGCGTAGTCAAATGGTTTCAGGAGATAATCAATCACGCCTAAAGAGAATGCATCGACCGCATATTCTGAATAAGCTGTGGTGAGGATGACTGCGGTTTTGTTATTGTTATAAAGTTTTAACATTTCAATACCAGAGATGTCAGGCATCTGAATATCAAGCAACAGAATATCGACTTGTTCTTTATTAAGCACCTCCATTGCTTGAGTGGCGTCACCGCAGGTATCAACAAGATTAAGATAATCAATCTTTGACACATACTCAGTCAAAAGTTTTCTTGCAAGAAACTCATCATCAACGATAAGAACATTATACATCCTTTTCATTAAACTTATCTCCTATTTTTATTGTTACCACATATTTATTATCCTCTTGCATAGCTTCAAAAGAATAATTATTACCATAATACAAGCCCAATCTTTTTCTCACATTCTCCAATCCTATCCCAGACTGAGGTTTCTTGTTAGAATCTGCTATCGACAACGACATTCCTTTGATAGAATTACGTGCGATAAATACCAAATCATTTTTTTCCTGAATAAGATAAAAATGAACAAAACCATTAGAATCGGACACCAATCTGCTGTGTTTGAAGCTGTTTTCCACCAAAGGCTGAAGTATCATAGGCGGAATCTTAAAATCCTTATTTTCTATTTGCTTCTCAAAGATGACATTTGATTTATTCTCCATGCTCATCTTTTGAAAATCAATAAATGCATCTATGTATTTTATTTCCTTCTCCAAAGATATCATATCGACCTGGCAATCGACCATGACATAACGCAGCATGTCAGATAATTTCAAAACACTCTGCGGAGCGTTGTCGTCTTTGGTATATACAAGAGAATATATGTTATTCAAGGCGTTAAACAAGAAATGAGGTGTTATCTGTGATTTCAGAAGTCGCAGCTCCATATCAAGCTTCTCGCTCTTTAGTTCATTCTTAATCCTCTGACTTTCTTTCTCAGTATTTTGTATCACAGAAATCACAGAAATAGCTACCGTTGCAGTAAATAGCACAACACGTATCGTTGTCGGAATAAAAAATGCCTGTGCTCCTTCCAAGGCTGGAGGAGTCATCGACAGATGCTTACTCATGATTATAAGCATAAACGACTCAAGATAAGTCGTCAACACCGACATTGATATAATTACCAAGAAATTAATTAAGTAGAATAATATATGATAACCTCTCTGCAATAATTTCACGATATATTTCGACTCAATATCGCTGGTAAACCAAAGGCATATAGTTATGAATGAGGCATGTAAAAACGACATCTTCCAGTTTGACCAAAACGAAAGGAAGAAAAACAAGAACACTGCAGACCAAGTCGTTATAATCTTGGACTTACTTTTTAAAAAAGCAAAAATCTTGTTATCCATTTTCATCATGCAAAAAGTTTACGACAAAAATAAGACATCTTGTTATGCCTTTAAAAAAAAATCAACAAATCATTGTAAAAATTCAATGTCCTTAATATCTGTTTCCGCGGAACATGACGAGGAAAGTCACCAACACAGTGTATATCTCCAGACGACCGATGAGCATCAAGAATGACATTGTCCATTTTCCCATATCTGACAATTCTGAGAACGAAGCAGAAGGACCCGTGCTTCCGATTCCAGGACCGCTATTGCCAAGAGCAGAGATACAGTTAAACATACTCTCCTCCAGATTACTTCCACTTATGATAAACAACAAGACTCCAAGTACGTACAATAACATAAATATTATCAAGAAGTTAACGACTCTTCTTGTTTTGTCGTCATCAATAACCTCATTAGAGACCTTCACGCTGAACAAGGCATTAGGGTGAAGCAAACGTCTGAAAATATTATTGATTGATTTTATTGAAATCACCTCACGTATGATTTTAATACCGCCACTTGTAGAACCAGCACAAGCACCGCTGGCCATCATAATGAAAGTTGGTATCAAGAACAGACCGCCCCACAAGTCGTAATCGAAGTTTGTCGCTTGGAAACATGTTGAGGTGATGATGGAAGTCACATGGAATAAAGATGTTCTGAACCTATTTTCAAAACCTTCAGGATAAGAATGTTCCTGAGTTAAGACAGTATCAAGTCTTGGAGCGAAGTAGAACAAAGCAATGAATATCGATGTCAAAAGAATGACCGCGCCCAGATACCAACGCAGTTCCTCATTCTCTCTGAAAAGCTTGCCTTGTCCAGTGAAAAGGAAATAATATAATGAGAAGTTGATACCCGAAGCGAACATAAATACCGAAGCTACATATTCTATATAAGGAGAGTTGAAGTAGCTGATACTTGCCTGGTGCGTACTGAAACCGCCACTCGACATCGTTGTCATTGCATGGCATATAGCATCGAAGGTATTCATAGGTCCGAGCCAGTACATGAAGCCACACAAAATCGTGAGAATGATATAAATACCAAGAAGCTTACGTGCTGTCATCATCATCTTAGGATGGAGCTTCTTAACGCCGATTCCCGACATCTCAGCCGAGAACATCATGACTTTGTTAGAAGAACGATTCAAGGCAGGCATAATGGCGAGGAACAACACGATGATACCCAAGCCGCCGAGCCATTGCATTATGCTTCTCCAGAACAATATTCCATGTGGCTGCTCGTCGATGTTATTCAAAAGCGTTGAGCCTGTGGTGGTAAATCCCGACATGGCTTCGAAGAAAGCGTCGGTGACGGTGCTAACCGTTCCGTTGAGAAGAAATGGCAACATTCCAAACAAAGCGAACACAACCCATGTTAAGGTAACTATAATGAAAGAGTCTTTTATTTCAAAGTTCTCGATTTCATGTTTGCCTTGTCCCGACTTCCTTCCTGCTGAAATCAGTATGAATCCGGATATTGCCGTGAGTATTGTTGAGACCGTCAATGCCAAGACATCACCGTCGCCGCATCTGTAGAAATAGAATAATGCGACCAAGGATGCCACCAGCATAAAAGCTGCCTCAAACAACAAAAACAAGCCAATAATCCTTACTTTCATTTAAAAAAATTTTGAGCGGTAAAATTACAATTTTTTTTATTCTTTCAATATCTTGTTCTACTATTATTTTTAACACCAAACGACACTCATTTCTTTTAAACATTTCCCTAACTAATATGTTTAGAAAAAGTGTTTTATCGAACATATTTTCATGTTCATTGAGCAGTAAAAAAAACATGTTGAATTTGTAGTATTTTTTATTGAAACGGGCTATTTTTTTAGTAATAAATTCAATAAAATTTCGTTCCTTTGCAAACTGAAAAAAAACTCCTTTTTATTTACAAAAATAATATCAAAAATATTTTATAAAATGTTAAAATTCAAACACTTATTATTCACAATCATTTTATGTGTTTCTGGCATGGCTTTACATGCTCAAGAGAAGATTACGTTAAATGAGGCGATAGAGATTGCGTTATCGGAAAGTAACACGATTAAAATTGCCGACATGACAATCGAAAAGACAGGCTACGCAAAGAAAGGAGCCTATGCAGCTTTGTATCCAAACATCAGTGCAAATGGCAGTTATCAAAGAACTTTGAAGAAACAAGTCATGGCAATGGAGATGGCAGGACAAGCTATGGAAATCGAAGTCGGTATGAGTAACAACGTATCAGCTGGTGTCACTGCTGCGATGCCTCTCGTTAATGCACAGCTCTGGCAAAGCTTGAAGCTCTCAGCTTTAGACGTTGAGTTGGCAATCGAACAAGCCCGTTCTTCAAGAATTTCAATGGTGTCGCAGGTGAAACAAGCTTTCTATTCCGTCCTTTTGGCAAAAGAAGCTTATAATGTTTACAAAGAAGTTTATGACAACGCTTTAAAGAATTTCGAAGATATTGAGAAAAAATATAATGTCGGCAAAGCATCTGAATTTGAATATTTAAGAGCTAAGGTTAATGTCAACAATGCTGAGCCAGAAGTGTTCAGCGCTGAAAACACAGTGACATTAGCTATATGGCAGCTCAAAGCTATCATGGGCATCGACCTCGCAACAGAACTCGACGTTGAAGGTTCTTTGTCAGATTATTCAAACGAAATGGTAGCTTCAATAGCATCAAGCGACAACGTCAGTTTCGAAAACAACACCAACTTATTGCAACTTCAATTGCAAGATGAGATGTTGAGCAGAACTATCAAGATGACCAAATTCCAATACATCCCTACCCTTTCAGCTCAGTTCTCTTACAACTACATGGCTTTAGGCAACACCTTCGACATGAACTGGAATCCATATTCTATGGTTGCATTAAGTCTTAACATCCCTATCTTCGATGGTTTCTCAAAACGCAATAACATCAGACAATATCAAAAGACACAAGATATTTTAAGACTTAACATCGAAGACGTTGAACGTAATTTGAACATCGCTTTGGAAAATTACCGCAACGAGATGAATACCAGCGTCAAGAGATATACAGCTGCTGAAGCAACATTAGAAATGGCACAGAAAAGCTACGACATCTCACAAAAGATGTATGAAGTAGGTAAGGCTACATTGGTCGAACTCAACGATGCACAGTTGGCATTGACACAGGCACAGCTCAATATGAACCAAGCCATTTTCCAATATATGACAAACAAGGCAGCCATCGACGAACTCATGGGTGTTGAATATGTAACAGAAGAAAACAAATAAGATAATCAATAAAATACAAAATAGAAAATGAGACGTTTTAATTCAATTTTAGTTCTTTCATCAGCTTTGATAATGGCTTCATGCAGCCCACAAGCAAACAAGCAAGCAACTACTGCAGTTGTCGTTGATGAAGCTCCAAAAGTAACAGTAACAAAAGTTTATGCTGAGAATGTCGCTCAGTTAAGCACTTATCCAACAACTGTTGAAGCTGAAGTCATCAACAACATCACTCCACAATCAGCATCACGTATCAATGAGATTTTCGTTGAAATAGGTGACCATGTAAAAGCAGGACAAACACTTGCTACAATGGATGCTATCAACTTAGAAAAATTAAGACTTCAAATACAAAACGACTCTATCGAATATGGTCGTACAAAAGAATTATATCAAATAGGCGCTGTCTCACAAGCTAATTACGAAGCTATGACACTCGCTTATGAAGTTTCAAAAAAGACATATTCTAACTTATTGGAAAATACAATCTTGACAAGCCCTATCTCTGGTATCGTCACAGCACGTAACTACGACGAAGGCGATATGTACGCAATGGCACAGCCTCTCTTCGTTGTACAAAACATCACTCCTGTCAAGATGTTAGTCAACATCAGCGAAAACAACTACTCAAAAGTCAAGAAAGGAATGGAAGTAGACATCGTCGCTGACGCTTTCCCAGGCGAGACATTCAAAGGTAAAGTCAACTTGGTTTACCCAACAATTGACGCTCGTTCACACACATTCCCTGTAGAAATCATCGTTGACAACAAAAACGAAAAATTACGTCCAGGTATGTTCGCTAGAGTAACAGTAAACTACGGAACAAACTTCCGCGTCGTCGTTCCTGACAATGCAGTTCTCAAACAAGTCGGCGCTGACGACAAATATGTTTATGTCGTTAACGAAGACAACACTGTTACATACACTCCTGTTAAACTCGGCGTTAGAATGGGTGACAAATACGAAATCATCAGCGGCCTCGACGATGGCGCTACAATCGTAACAACAGGACAAACAAGACTTAAAAACAACATCAAAGTTGACATCGTAAAATAATTTAAGAAATGAGTTTATACAGAACATCCGTAAATAAACCAGTCACGGTAGCTCTCATATTCATCACGGTAGCTATCTTGGGTGTATTTTCTCTCACAAGGCTGTCAACCAACCTCTTCCCTGACATGGGAGAAAATACCATTTTAGTTGTGACTTCATATTCTGGCGCAAGTGCTGCCGACATCGAGACTAACGTCACAAAACCTTTGGAGAACGCTCTCAATAGCGTAAGTAACTTAAAACACCTTTCTTCAACATCGAAGGAAAACATATCAGTCATCTCATTGGAATTTGAATACGGCATCGATATCAACGAAGCCACCAACGACGTCCGCGACAAACTCGACATGGTGACACAGGCACTCCCTGACGCTGTCAGCATCCCTACTATCTTCAAGTTCAGTATGGAAGACATGCCTATCATGCTTATGTCTGCAACTGCAGAAGAGAGTTTGAACGGTCTCGACAAGATATTGGATGACAAAGTAGCAACACCTTTGGCACGTGTCAACGGCGTTGGTACCATCTCTGTATCTGGTGCTCCAAAACGTGAGATTCAAGTTTATGTCGACCCTGATAAATTGGCAGCATACGGCATCACAGTAGAGTCAATATCTTCTACCCTTGCATACGAAAACCGTAACACTCCTGCTGGTACAATCGATATCGGCTCTAACACATATTCTGTCCGTGTTGAAAAAGAATTCAAGTCAGCAGAAGAAATGCTCAATGTTATCGTTGGCACTTCAGCAACAGGCGCACCTATATATTTGAAAGATGTAGCTACTGTTAACGACGGCGAACAAGAACGTCTGCAAAAAGTTTACAGCAACGGCAAACAAGGTGCTATGCTGACAATACAAAAGCAGACCGACGCTAACACAGTACAAGTTATCAAAGGCATAAAGAAAGAACTTAAGAAGATAGAGAAAGACCTACCTTCTGACATCAAGCTCAGCATCATCATCGATGGCTCTACAAACATCATCGATACCATCAACTCATTGAAAGATACTATCATGATTACCTTCTTGGTCGTTATGGCAGTCGTATTTATCTTCTTGGGAAGATGGAGAGCTACAGTCATTATCGTTCTCTCTATCCCTATCTCATTGGTTGCTTCTGTCATCTATCTCTTCGCTACAGGCAACACTTTGAACATCATCTCTATGAGTGCTTTGACAATCGCCATCGGTATGGTTGTTGACGACGCTATCGTTGTTTTGGAAAACATCGCCTCACATATCGACCGCGGCGCAAAACCAAAAGAAGCAGCTGTTCACGCTACACAAGAAGTTTCTATCTCCGTTATCGCATCAACATTGACAATGCTCGCAGTGTTCTTGCCTTTGACAATGGTCGACGGTATCATCGGTATCTTCTTCAAACAATTAGGCTGGATTGTAAGTATCATCATGATTGTTTCTACATCAGCAGCTTTGACACTCGTTCCTATGATGTGTTCAAGAATGTTGAAACAAAATCCAAGAACACACAGATGGCATGCGATATTATTCACACCTATTAATAAAGCTCTCGATGCACTCAGCCGCGGCTACGGACGTCTCATCGCTTGGGCTGTCACACACCGTAAATCTGTTGTGTTCATAGCTTTGGTGATATTCATCGCTACCATAGCATTGACAGTTCCAAACATGAAGACAGAGTTCCTTCCTTCTATGGACCAAGGACGTCTCTCTATCAGCATCGAACTTCCTGTAGGTACAGGTGAAAACATCACTGGCCAACTCGCAAAAGAATTATACGGCAAATACAAAGCTGAGATTCCAGAAATCAAGATGCTTAACTACAACTATGGCGTAGCTGACGAAGACAATGCTTTCGCTTCTATGAACAACAACGGTACTCACATCATCTCGATGAATGCCGACTTAGGAAGAAAGACAGAACGTAGCAGAAGCACACAAGAAATAGCCGAATATATTCGTGAAGACCTCAGAGCCAACCCTATCATCAAGAAATACAATGTAGGTTCTGGCATGGGTATGGGCGGCGCCGCTACAGTAAAACTCGAAATCTACGGTTACGATTTCAATAACTCAGACAAAATTGCTAACGCTCTTAGAGACAGTCTCATCAACACACCACAATTCTCACAGGTTCTCGTAAGCCGTGACGAATACACACCAGAATATTATGTCGACTTCGACCGTGAGAAATTAAAGCTCAACGGCATCGACATCACCACTGCATCAACAATGGTTAGAAACCGTATCAATGGTTCTGTGATGACATTCTTCCGCGAAGACGGTGACGAATACAATATCCGTGTCCGTTACGCTCCAGAATTCCGTCAAGGCATAGAAGACATCGAAAACATCATACTCTACGGCTCACAAGGTCAAAGCATCAGAGTCAAAGACGTCGCTAAGGTCGTTGAAGGCATGACACCTCCAAAAATCGAACGTAAAGACCGTGAACGTGTTGTGACAATCACTGGTATCATCTCAACAGGATACGCTTTGAGTGAAGGTGTTGAAGTAGCACAACACTTCATCGAAAAAGCTGACATACCAACAGAATTCATGGTTAAGATTGCTGGTGACTACGAAAACCAACAAGAGTCATTCTCAGGATTGTTCCTCTTATTAATCCTTATCGTCATCTTGGTTTATGTCGTGATGGCATCACAATTCGAGTCATTGCTCGACCCATTCGTCATCATGTTCTCTGTTCCATTCGCTATCACTGGTGTTCTCATCGGATTGGCAGTGACAGACATGGCATTAGGCGTTATGGCATTGATTGGTATCTTGATTCTCGTTGGTATCGTTGTTAAGAACGGTATCGTTCTCATCGACTACGCAATTTTGTGTCACGACAGAGGCATGGACATCAACACTGCTGTTATTACAGCATCTAAACAACGTTTGCGTCCTATCTTGATGACAACATTGACAACAGTTCTCGGTATGGTTCCTATGGCACTCGGCACTGGCGAAGGCGCTGAGATGTGGAACGGCTTAGGTATCACAGTGGCATGGGGTCTCTCTGTATCAACATTGATTACCCTCGTCCTCATCCCTACCCTCTACGCCGCTTTCGTTTCTAGAAGAGATAGACGTAAAGGAAAAAATGCTGTTAAATTAAACGACGAAAATTAAAAAGGAGATTATCATGACAGGTATATTCATAGCTTATAACCAAGCATATTATATGGAGATAGTTGAGCTGTTAGAGAAAAACTACAGCAAAGGATTCACCAGATGGAATGAAATCAGCGGACGTGGCAGCCGTGGCGGCGAACCTCATATGGGAAGTCACACATGGCCTACTTTCAACGATGCTATCCTCACTTTCGTTGAAGACGAATTCGTTGACAACATTTTAAATGATCTCCACGAACTCGACACCAAGACTGAAGAACTCGGCATCAGAGCCTTCAGCTGGAAAATAGAAAAGAGCATTTGAGAAATTCAAAAACTCAGAAACTCATAAATTCAAAAATTCAAAACCTCGGAATTGCAAAGTTCTGAGGTTTTTTTGAACTCTGAACTCTGAACCCTCAATTCCTAACTCCTAACTCCTAACTCCTAACTCCTAACTAAAAAAGTTTTCACTATAGTTAATACAAAAGTCCGAAAGCCCATAAAGGAATTTCATTTTTATATCCATATTCTATATTGTCTTTTACGAGAAATGCGTTGTATAGATTCCTTATTTGAGTGTGTTTTTTGTCTTTGCCTCCAATTTCAAATGTATAGTCTCCAATTCTAAAATCGGCTTCTTTCGAAGATGTAACCTTGAACATGGCAGAAGTCCATGCAAGAAATATGGTTTCTCGTATGTTGCCAATCTCTGGTTCTTTGTCAGACAACAAATATGCAATATTAGGGTTGTTCAGATATATCTTGTCGACTTTGCCCAAAAGACTGATACCTTTTGTTTCATCTCTTAGAATATTAATAAGGTTTGCTTTATCAAGCCAAATCATAAGGTCAGCAATTGCATTTCTGTGAATGTTTAAATCTCTCGCTATTTTAGAATAATTTGGTTTAAAAGGTACACTTTGTGCAATAATGAATAATAAGGTTTTCAATTTATTAGCCATTGAAATAGATAGTTCAGCAAATTTAGGAATGTCGTTTTCAAGGATGACATTTATTGTTTTGTCAAGACGCAAATAATATCCTACATTGTTGAAATAAGGATAGTATCCATTTCTCAAATAATCTTTAAACAATGGCAATGGCTGCAATTCTGAATATGGGAAATTGATGTCATTGGATAAGATTTGTTCAAGAGAATGTATTGGGATATTGATATTGTATTTTAAAGAGATAAATTCTCTAAATGATAAGCCATACATCTTATATTCCAATAGTCGTCTGCTTAAATCATGTGAACCTTTTTGAAGATCGAGTATGGAAGATCCAGTATAGCAAACTTTTAGTTTTGGAAAAGAGTCGTATATATTCTTGATTTCCTGCGACCAGTTTTGGTATTTGTGGATTTCATCAATATACAAAGCCTTACCTCCGTCTTTATAGAAATCCTCTGCCAGCTCAAGTATGGAATGTGTTGAAAACCATATATCATCTGCATAAACAAAAAGAGACGTTTTTACGTCTTCATGTAATTTTATATGTTGAAGCACCATAGTAGTTTTGCCAACACCTCTAGCACCAACTATTGCAATTAGACGTTCGTTCCATGCAATGGTGTCATGTATATTTCTGATATGCGAAGTATTGATGTCTTCCAATAGCATCTGGTATTTTTCTTTTAACGCTCTCATCTGTATTTCAATTATTTGATGCAAATATAACAAAATTGCTAAAAATAAGTAGCATATTTTTAAAAAAGTGCTGTAAAATTTTAGCAATATGCTAAACATATAACTAAGTGTTTCCAAATAGATGAACACGAGCAATTCCTAACTACGCTCAATTACCAACAATTTTTGGCAGCATTACCTTTTTTTGTTGTTATAAAAAAAGCTTATCTCCTATTTATTATAACTGTCGTTGACTCTTTGTTTACAGAAACGACATACGTTCCGTCAGGAAGATGACTGACATTGATTCTACCATCATTAGGTTTTTCTTCCAACACAATTCTTCCCGACATATCATACATCGTCACATCATATTGATTAGCGTTTTCTATCATTATGAAATCACTTGCAGGATTTGGATAGAGATTGTATGAAGACACATATTCTTCAACACTTTCAGTTGGGTCGATTGGTTCTATCGGGTCTTCTGGTTCTTCTATTTTTTCAAAGTTAGCAATGAAGTTTCTATCACTTGTTATGATAAATGTATAATCATCATCTTCAGAAAGCACGCTATCATTTTCTGTCCAATTCAAAAAGATATAACCATCATTGGGATTAGCAACAACAGAAACCTCATCACCATGTTTATATATTCCGCTTCCTGAAATTGTTCCTCCTGTTTCTGGCACGACATCTACAGAAACATTATACTGATATGATTTAAATGAAAACACAAAAGGCTCAAGCACGTCACCTGTCATGACATTAGTTTGGAAATTGATGCTTGTTTCAGAAATCATATACAATTCTGAGTCATTCTTATGGTCATAGCAGCGGAAACTTATTTCATCACCTTCATTTCCATACACCATCAGATAGAAGTAATATCTGTCAAAAGTCTCGTGAAAGCTAGCGATCACGCTTCCCCTGCACTCTTCTCCGCAGAAGGCTGCTATCTCAAAAGAATCGGAGCGTTGTTCTATTTCATCAAGAGCAACGACACCAGTAATTGTCATCGTATTAGGATATTGATTAGGATTCGCAATCCAATGATTGGCGTATGTTTCAACACATATCAGAATTAATAACAGCAATAAAGACTTCTTCATAACAAAAATATTTTGGGGCGATATCTCGCCCCAATGTTAAATAGTTCTACATAATAATCAACTTCGTAGTTAATATTTTTCCAGTGCCTGTCATGACACGAATCATATACGAACCTGAAGTATCTATTTCACGCAGTTCTATAGGGAATCTTCGAGGTTCGAATGCCTGAATCTTCAATCCTATTGCATTGTAGACCTCAACCACCAATCCTGCTTTATCTTCTTCTGTCAAGTTAGATAATACCAAAACTCTATCTTCTTTATTCGCTGGGTTTGGTACCAACATAAGATCTTCCAACTCATACATAAAAGTACGTACCATAATACTGTCACAACCATGGACAGAGGTATAGCTATATGCGTGTACGCTTGGTTTTTCAATTACAACTCCATCATATTCATAAGGGAATTGGTCAACAAGGATATCTTCCGCTATGCGATATGTTGGATTTACTTCCAATCTGAGTTTCACAATGCTGTCGTTTCCATTTTCATCTTTAAGAGTCTTGAAATAAGAACCTTCTGTAGATGTCTCGAATCCGTTTTCATTATATGAGCCGCCGAAGCAGATAGATTCTTCTATCAGAGTATTGTAGCTTGTGTTGAACTCGAATGAGTAAGGTTGCAAGAGTGAACCGAATGTAGCATTGACTTCAAAGACGACTCTCTGGTTAGACACCTGCGCTGCTATTTCCTGACTTTCATGGTCATATAACATGAAGTAAAGTTCATCGCCATTGTTACCATATGTTGTCAAGAACACACGATAAGCGCCTAATTCCTTAATGTAAATAGCGCGAGCGTTACCGCGTTTCTCGCCATTACAGAAGGCACCAACTTCCAAAGTATCAGAATCACATACCCAGTCATCGACTACGATATCAGCGACGAATGTCATGTTATCAGGATATTTATAACTTGGCGACCAGTTGAGTTCTGCCTTAGCTCTTTCCTTAGCTCTGCTTTGTGTCAGTTGAGGATATGTAAGGACAATGTCGTCATTGTTTTTCGACATATACTGATAACCCTGACCAGGCTGTAACATCATGAGGTCGCCGAACCACATGCCGATTGACTCGAAATAAACAGCGAAGCCATCGCGGTACGACTTGATGATGTCGCCGTCTTTAGGATTTACGCTCAATCCAGCGAGAGCCTCGTTGACATCAGCTGCATATTGCGAGATGTAACCTATGTAATTCCAGTCTTTCTTGATAGTGATAGGATGTTCTTCAGGATTTGCAACACAAGCTGTTATCAATGTAGGCTGAGGCATATTAGTCTGAACCATATACATCTGTTCGTTGTCGATTCTGGTGAGATTACCAGACCATACTCCGCCAGCATAATTGATAAACTCTGTATTTGACTTGATTACTTTTCCGTATGATGACAAGTCTTCCTTCAATTCAGCTAAGACATCTAGCTGTTCATCATCGAGGAATGTCGAATACCAATCCCAAGAACCTGAGAAGTTATTCTCTTGATTTCCAGTTTGACGCACTGTGAGTTCTAATGCAACGATGCTGTCGCAGCCGTTTGCTGCAGGGAACACAACATCATAAGTTCCAGAAACAGTTGTGGCATCGAAAGTATAATCACCATATGTATAAGGCAATTCTGATGCACAGATATTAAGAGTACCGAAGCCCGATGAAGTAGGCAGCACTTCGAGTGTCAAGTAAACGCTACTGTCGCAATGATGTGACGACTCTCCCATCTTGTAATATGTTCCAGCCTCTCTGATGGTGTCGTCGAACAACATATAATATTCGTTGTCGCATATTGTCGCGAATACAGGAACATCATAGTGAGAAGGTGCTACTTCAAGGTTAACAGTAACGACGCTATCGCAACCTGTCAATACTGAGGTAAAGACAAATTCTTTGGTTCCTGGATTTACGAAGACGCTGTCGGCATATACAAATGGCATCTCATTAGCACACACCTTAATATCTTCAACAAATCTTTGTTCTGGATATACAGTTAGATATAGATTTATAGTGTCTGCGCATCCGTAATTATTTATCGTATCACGACTTATCACAATTTCAACTTCATCATCTTCGTCCCAATCTGTGAGATAAGTCTGTATCTCTTCCCACGGAATCATTATTCCATTATTGTTGTAGTCGGTATTGATACATAAAGATTCAATATATTCCGTGACAATAGTTTCAGGACGATGTTTAACAATATGTTTAATTATACTGTCACAACCATAAATAGTAGAAAGAGTGTCGTAATAATAACCTTCGTCAGAAATAATATTACCAGCTATTTCAACAAAATCACCATCACATAGATAATGTTCCATTATAGTTGCAGGAGGCGTCATGTTAGGATTAGCGAAAAGTATGAACATTTTATTAAGGCTGCCTCCATTGATGTCCGTAGTCTGTACCATTATCTGATAAACGTATTCTCCATAACAGCGGAAGTCATGATTGGTATATAGTTTATCACCTTCTATTCTAAAGAATCCATTGTCATAGTTTTCGTCATCAAAGAAAGCGTAGGTAAAGTTTGATGATGTTTGGTCATCTATTGTAGAAAATTCTCCTATGAGTGTTCCTATCGCAGCGTCTTCATCGAAGGAGCGGTTTGACAAGAAGACATCCAGTGGCGAGCTGTTGTTAACATATTTAATCTGTGCCACATCGGAGAATGCCTCTTTGTTACCAACATTATCTATAGCCTGAATTACAAACTGATACAATGAGCCTTTACCCAGTCGATATGATAATGCCAAAGTATCTCTCGATGCTATACTATCGGGGAACATAGAACCTGCCAGCACATATTGCGTATTATCAATATTGACATAAAGATCCACTTGTCTTACACCAGAACCGTTCTCATCATCCGTTGCCACCGACTTAAAGATAAGAGTATTGTCAAAAGCAACATTTGAAGAGTCGCATACAGTCACAGAGACAGGAGCCACTGCATCGAACATATTGGTATAGATATTAGTTAATATATTATCGTTTTCATCGAAGATGATATCGGCTTGTTCCGAAATGGTGTCGCCTGTCATCATACCGTCATCGCATAACACCGAGAATGTCACGAAACCTTCTCCGTTGCCTATGAGAGTATCATTAACCGGGAGGAAACCTATCGCATCCACAGGAGCGACGCCGGTCTCCGGATCAATAGACTGGAATATCCAATACATCTCATTTTTATCTACGTCTATTCCTGCGCTCACATCGAGCCAGACTCCGAGCGAATCAGCGAGGTCATGACGTGTATTATAATATGTAGCGTTATTAGGAACGTCGAAGATATAATCGCCGAAACCATATTGACCGAGGCTCACTGTGTTCGACTTAGCGTTTTCGTGCAGCGGGCACGTCACTTTCACGCGCGAAGCTGCTGCCGTTGCGAGTTCAGGGTCGTTCTCAAACATAATCTTATATTCTATCCTATCGGTGGCTGCAATCATCTTATCATCGCCATAACCCGTAGGACCATAGATCTCGTTAGGGTCGTTAGAGAGACAAATCTTTGAACGATAGATAATCTTTCTATCTGTCAGCTCTTTACCTTCTTCATTAACAGCATGGAAAGTGATGTATGTGGAGTTCATGGTCAACTGCACCGTTTCTCCAGGTTTCCATACTATTGAGTTGCTTTCATAATTTTTCTGGATAGAAGGATAGAACTGCCAAGTCTCATCACCGTCCCATATACTGTTTATCAGTTTGCCTCCTTCAACGGTGAAGAAATATCTCCATTTAGAGTTCTTGTTATTCTGAATATATTCATAACTATCGTAATCGTATTTGTCGTCGCCATAGATAAAGTGATGACCGAACGATTCCACATAGAAATTGTAGGAAGAGAACGACATCCAAGGTTCGACAGACACGCCCATATTCTGCTCGGTAATCTTTCCCATACATCTGTATATCGGCTCTTGCATTTCGGCATCTCTCGTATCGAAGAAGTTCTTGGGGAAGACATCAAGGATGTAATTTCCAGCAGGAAGATTATCGGCACCCCAAAGATCCTCGCCAATCTCTTTCAATTCATATACATTATCTTTTATGTCTTTCAAGACAAATTCGTAAATATCCTCAGCAAGACAATCATCACAATCTAACGACGGCGCAGGAAGCTGCAAGATGACTTTACCGTCATTACTTCCACCATCACTGATGTTCTGCCATTTCACAATCTCGAACATGGAGTTATATGACGATTTCTGAACCAAGAATTGAGTTATACTGTCGATGATGGTATCGCAAGGCGATTGTACATAATAAGTACGTTTCACTCTGCCGCAAGGAGTATTGTCATCTTCATAATCCTTATGAGTCACTTCCAACTCGTTAAGACTCTTGCTATAAACAATTTTTCCTCCATTATCTTGAATATATTTGACATTATCCTCAGCTTCTGGACAATCTTCATCTTCATCATAATAAATCGTCTTCATCTTGCCTTCCACCTTCAAGGTCTTATACAAGACAATGGTATGTTTCAACTCTACAGGTTCCCTTTCAGAACAGTTGTCTTTGATGTAATACGTCCTTATGTATCTCGCTTCACAATCTGTTTCATCATCCAATTCATCTTCGTATGATATTCCGACATTCTGATCGAGACCGCAAGGCTGAGTTATCGTCACGCCTTTTTCTTCAAACTGCGCCACAGAATGGAACGCCTTAGGAAGGTCTGATGCATAAAAGCCTGGCAAAGTGTCATTTTCAATCTCACCTGTGACCTCGAATTCTTCCTCATCGCCATGCGCCTTGATGGTGATATGCTCATCGGCGAAGTTCCTGAACAAAGAACCGTAATATTCATAAATGAAATAATAACGTCTCACGAAATCATATCCGCAGGCAGAATAATCGAACTGGTCGATGTTATCAACATAATAGACTTCCAATTTACCCTCATATTCATTGAAAGGAGCGACATTGAAAATCAAATCGTCGTACGGGACGCTGATATATTTATCTTTAAGGTATTCCAATATCGCCTCTTTGTTGTTGACAGGTTCAATGTTGGCTGTCTCCAAATCACAATCCAAGACAGTCCTTTTATCCAAGAGAGTCGCTCTATGTATGATGTCAGGTTCGTATCTTTGATAAATGGTATCAGCCGACTCTTCACAGAAATCATATTTCACGATAAACTCTCTCTCGAACACGTACGGCAGTTTCTCATCAGGGATGTCTTTGTGAGTAATAAGAATATTTCCCGTTCCGTAATGGAGACCATCGAGCATTGCTCCGTAATTTGTAAGGTGTTCTATAGTATTATGTTCGTTGGTAGGAAGCTCACCTATCTTGTATTTATAAATATTCATAGGACCTTCCACCTTCACTCTTCCTCTAAGTTCAATATATTGTTTCAACTCTATATCGATATTATCGAACAGATCTCCATTTTTAAAGGTACATGGATCCTGTATTTTATAATATCTGTTGATTTTTATGTTACATACATCATCATTGAGAGGTTCGTCTCTGTCGTGAATCAGTTCGAGTCTGTCCATATTATCCGCTTCGATATACAGATTATTAAACTCCGCCATTTCCTTTATGGAAGTATAAATAGGAACATTTTCAGGAGACCACGCCTCTTCTTCTATGTCTCTGAGAGAGCCTGTTATCTTAACATCCCTATTATAATGGTGCACGTAATAATTGACTATCGCTATATATCTGTTGAGGAATCCGTCGCATTCTCTGTCGATATGGAATGTTCTTTTCATATGTGTAATACATCTGTCTTGCAAAGGCTCGTCTTTATTTACATACACGTCTTCGTATGTCCTTGAATCTATAGACACCGCAGCATCGGCACATGCCTCATCCAATAGTTGATCGCTTTCTAAGAAGTTAATAGTTATCAAAATATCTATCTTCAGTTCGTTATATAGCTCACCATTGTTATAATCCATGAGCTGATCGTCGGGATGATATATGTCGATGTTAATTTCTTTCTCACCTACAATGTTAATATCTCTAAGCACTACATCCTGCGAAAGTTCAAGAGTGACACTGTTGTCGCATTTATCTCGCAAGGTATAATATCTCTTATATTCTTTACGATTCTCCTGATCAATAATTGTCTCCTCACGATATGCGCCGAGTTCCACCTTGTTCATTACTTCCGCATTGATGGTAAGAGCTGCATTGTCGGCTTTCAAAGCTTCAAAAGAAGTATATGGCTCTGGTTTGCCGTCTTCTATCTTAACCTCAATCTTGCTCATGTTGCCGGTTGAAGTTATAGTCTCGTTATAATGTCTGATATCGAAATTGACTATGGCGGTGTATATGTATGTGATGCCGTCACAGACCTTAGAAATATTATGTGTCCTTACCAATGTTGTGTAGCAACGTTCCGGGAATGGAGCGTTGAATATTTTCTCTTCGGTATATGACATATTTATGTTGCTCTCACATTTATCGTCAAGAGTTTTGAAAGGTCCTGGGAAATACGTTCTCAGATAAGACATTATCTTATCCTTGTCATATAACGCTCCTTCGTTGTAATCAGAGAGGTCGTCATCGGGATGATATATAACGGTTCTGTGTTCTCCTTTACCGAGATCGACAGTTCCGTTCACGACAATAAATTGAGTCATATCGGCTGTAACTCTTGGTTCGCATTTATCTGAAAGAAGATAGGTTCTCTTATATATCTTACGACCTTCAGCATCATAAATCAATTGGTCGCCAGTTCCGTCACTATTGATAAACTCCACACGTTCTATCTTGATTTTCTTCGTTAAGGTACCATTGATGAATCTGATCTTAGGATTACCCGACAACATCTTGTTCAACGACTTATACGGAGCAGGATACGCCTCAGTCTCTTTTACCTTTATCGTATCCATCACGCCTTCGTAAGTGATGACGGCATTATAATGCAATATCTTGAAATTAAGAATAGCGACGAATCTATACGTCATTCCGTTGCATTTTCTATCGATGAAGTGTGTTCTTCTGATGGTTGTATAACAACGATTAGGAGCCACACCAGACGCCACTTTCTTGTCGGTGTATGTCATGGTGTAATCGTCAGCGTCGCATACCTCATCCAAATGGTCACACATCGAAGGGAAGAATTTGTTGAGATATTCTTTGATATATTCATCATCAAAAAGAATAGGTCTTTTGTAATCCACATGAGAGTCGTATTCCATGATACCGTTGACATATTCATCTAAGTTGGCGTTTTCCCAATACAGTTTCATATATTCCGATTCTACCCTAATCTCATATATCGTTGCGCCTGTTATCTTCTTGAAGATACGTTGTGTCAGATAATGTTTATGTACATAATCATTATCGCCCGGATCTTCTATCACATAATGTCTCAGGTATTCTCTATGCTGAGCATGAAGTTCTTTCTCCTCATCGTAGGTATGAACCAATGTCATCTGCTGAATAATCGAAGACGTCGATATAGAGAAGTCCGGATTGTCTTTCAGGAGGTCATCAACGAAGACGTATGGTTGCGGCATATCTTCATCATGATCGACATATATGTCTCTCAGTTCTCCATTCCAGGTAAAATAATAAGGAGTATCTGCTTTAGCCGATGGATTCAGAAGCATCAGCAAAGCGGACAATATCATTAATTTCGACAATATCTTTTTCATAACTCAATGATTTTTTTTATTATTTAGAAATCTTGGCAAGCGTCGCCTATGCCATTACAGTCTTCGTCTTCCTGTTCAGGGTTATAATGATAAGGACAGTTATCGTATTCGTTTGGTATTCCGTCGCCGTCAATATCTTCGTCGCACACGTCGCCAATTCCGTTATGGTTTGTGTCTGCTTGGTCTGGATTGTATTTGAGCTTACAGTTGTCGCACACATCACCCACGCCGTCGCCGTCACTATCGGTCTGGTCTGGATTATATCTGCGAGGACAATTATCCATCTCGTTGTGCCATCCGTCGCCATCCATATCGTCATCTTCTTCATTAGGGATACCATCGCCGTCGATGTCAGGATTACATGCCAATCCGATCCAGTTACCTTCAGCATCACGTACTATTTCCTGGTCAGGGTCGAAGTCGTAAGGACATACATCACAATCATCACCGACGCCGTCTTGGTCGGTATCGAGTTGTTCCGGGTTATAAGCCAAACAATTGTCACACTCATCGCCTATTCCGTCATTGTCGTAATCTTCTTGGTAAGGATTGCTTAAGTCAGGGCAATTGTCGCAATCGTCACCCACGCCATCGTCATCTTTATCTTTCTGATCGGCGTTAGATACACAAGCGCAGTTATCTTCTAAGTTTGGTATTCCGTCGCCGTCCATGTCATCGTCTGCCAACAATGTTGTTGGATGGTAGAAATTAAGATACATAGAAAGGTTTGCTGTGAGCGAGGTGCTGTCTACAATTGATGCCATCTTCCAACCGTCGTTTTCATTGATACAAGTAAACAGACTTTGTGTCAACAACTCATTATCGTGATACAGTTCCACGACAAGCTGAGTATATTCATCAACGTCATAACTCATGATAAGGTCGAACTTATTGATGAGCGAGATAACATCGAACCATCTCTGACTGACGGAATCGACCGACATGATATTATCGATAATGGCAGCATCGGATTCTCTGTAGAGGCTCTTAACCTCATCGAGGTTTCGTGAAGCGTAAGCCTTAAGCAATCGGCACAGAAGAGCGGCAGGATTGTTAACCTCATCGGCATTTTGCGTTCCATCTGTTGTCTTGATCCATCTGTGACCGACAATAGGTTTCACACCATAAATCTGATAATACATATAAGTGTTACAGATGTCATTAGGTTTATGTTTATTGAACATATAGATGGAGTCCGCATTATAATTCATTGCTATGTTATAGCTTTCCGGAGTATATTCCGGGAACATATCAGTCTGGGCTGTAAGTCCCAATGACGATACGACCAATAATAATGATAATAATCTGTTTTTCATATATGTATCTTTTATGGTTATCAAAAAATTAATCAGACAAGTCGGACATGAGACCATTTATCGAATTGTAATTTATCAAAGTGAATGATTCATCTGTATAGGTGAAACTCATGAAAGTACGTTTCACATTTAGAATTACCTTAGCGTCAAATTCCTTAATATCGAAAGGATCATCAGCGAGTTCCCAGCAGTCGTTACAGCAGTCATCTTTCAGCATGGTCGTGAAATTGATGTCGGCATCAGCCTTCATGTCAACATGTGCCGCCACACTACCCGACAACAGATCCGCACTGATGAATCTGACACCAATTCTTATCCCGCCCAAGAAATTAATATCAAGAGGTATTACAAGTTTATCTGCCGTAGGATTCAATTCTTTGTTGATGTCGTTATTCTCAAACTTCACATTCAATCCGACATCAATTTCAGCATAAACGCCACCCAACTTAGGCAACGAAAGTTTCGGCACATCGAAGTCATTATTATAAACCAGTGACACACTATGCGTTCCTATATAATAGATCTTTGGTATGATGTCGCCATTGTCACAATCCATCCTAAAGCCCATATCTTGGAAATCGGACTGAGGTTCGAAAGAAACAGGCGATAAATCTGGCACATTTTTAAACTTCTCGAACTTGCTTGCTACCGATTGTATGAAGCCGTAGACTTCCAGACCTTTAGATACATTTCCAGATAATCTCATTACAGAAGGTCCGTTTTCACCAATCATAATTATCTCTTCAAAGACAGGAGGCAAGAGATAGTTCGGGTTGCTGAGACAAAACATCCTGTTCATCGCGCCGACCGCTTCTTTCATAGGTTCCACATTCTCCTCCACTATTGTAGAGAACGGTTCTCCGCTCTCGTATCTTTCTTTTATCTGTGAATAAGAGACTCTCGTCTGGTCGTCGATGACAGGCAACTGACATTTGACATCTGATTTATCAAAGCCGCCGTCTTCGTTCATGGCTTCAAACTCCACGTCATGAACAAACATAGGCCATAGTTCGTCTATATTGTTTCCATATATCACATCAGGAGGCAGCATATTGACATAATCTTCCAATCCTGGTGGATCCGTCTCATATTCGAAATCGTGTTTCAATATCGCTGATGTATTAAAGTAACAGATGTCTTTTCTTCTGACAGAGATGAGATTAACCTTAGATGAAACGTTGACGTATATACATTCCGACTTGCGACCATATTTTGACATCTGTATGCATCTCAATACGTACACACCCGGCTTGTCAAGTTTTACCGTCGTCTTTGAGCTGTAGATGTCGCTAAACTCGACGTTTCCAGCATCCGGGACATCTAAGACTTCCCATTTGTAATAGACGTTCTTTCTCGAGTCAGTCTTACCGACATCCACATAGACATATCCGAGATTTCTATCATAGAACGCTGATTTGTCACCACCTGCGAACCCTGGTTCATACGGATCATCATTTATAGTAAAGTCGAGATCAGGAGTTTCAAACTCTATACCGCCGATACTTCTGCTATTATCATTTTGAGCATGAAGACCTCCCGATGCCCAAAGGAGCGACAATAATACAATCTGTCTTATAATATTCTTTTTCATATCGCAATTATTTTATTATCTCATCTTTAAGTTGTTCATAGTTATGCACTTCTTCATTCGAATAAATCACGAACTCAAGACTTTCGTTGGTAAAGCAATATATCGACACCGTATGGCGTACTCCAGGACGAAGTATTCCTTCCGGTTCATCTTCATTCACCGTCGGTATGTCGAGTTCCGTCTTATGGATATTTATCTCACCACGTTCGAGACCTATCCAAGAACCGCCTATGCTACATAACTTCAAGACGGGATTTACTATATCTGTATTACCTATATTACCATATTCGAGTGTCAGAATACAATGTCTGTTCTGTCTCAAGCCTTCAGGAATGATGAGGTTGGTGGCGAGATTTTCAGGTAATCCTGGAACAATCATGAAGCAATCCATGAGGTAAGTAAATCCTGCGCAATAGTTATAAGCTTCAATGCTATACACGCCTTCTTCTGCGCCTTCAAGATTGAATGTCACGAACACCTCATTGAAGTTGACATAATATACAGTATCAGCTTCTATGACATTATATATCGTACTATCTTCCGGACTTCCCATGAAGAGTTTCACTGGCATGTCATAACGGAACTTAGAGCCAATGAGTTTCACAGTTACCTTGCCTGTATTTCCGCCAACATTATCTTCTACTGCACGGATCTCAAACGGCAAGATATTGGCTTCTATCGTAACCATCTGCTCATCATCAATAGGATCATTACCCATGACGCTTATACCATAATAACCAGCTTTTGTAGTAGGAATATATACTTCTGAGTTTCCTTCCATATCTCCGTCAGAAGAGAAATCGTAATCCATATTGCTGCCAATAGCGTTATGTTTTACATAGATATTATTGACAGCTCCAGTCTCAGCGTCAGGAGAAGAGACATGGATACGTACCGTCTCGTTGATATTTCCATAGACATTGAACTTAAAATCTTTATGTACGAGGTCTTTAAGCTTAAATGTTATAGGTGTATCTACGAACAACTCCGGAACTTGCACCTCGAAAGGATAAGCGGAATATGCTCTGTTGTTTTCCTCATCAACTTCATGGAAAGCGTTACGGGCATCTGTATATATGATGATGTAATATTCGCCTTCCGGCACACCGGAAATATTAGCTGTGAAGTCATACTCTTCGTATGAATAGTTAGGCAACACTATCTCATGTTCAACATTGCCGAGCAAGATATCGTCAGGACTGAATGTATAGTCTGTTGACAGATAGAACACATCGTTGCAGCCGAATCCTTCCAGCACGTTAGGACCCAAGTTCATGATGTTATACGTTATCGTCATATCATCGCCGGCAGTGACGACATACGGATGTGATATCGCATCTACTATCAAATCGCCTGGAGGATTGAAATCGACATTGACGGCTTGCATGCCTCTGTTGTTTTCATAATCCATCTCGAAGAATGAACGTTCATTATTTTTACCTACAGCCGCATTGACATCAATGTAAATCGCGAAGTTGCCTGTGTTAGGTAATGGAATAATAACATTCGTAGTGTCGCTATACGACTCACCAGGTGCGAGACTGATACTTCTTTCCAATGTCTCTCCCAAAGTAGCGTTAGCAAAGGTGTTTCTTGAATAATATACCTTATCTTTCCATGACGTGCTGACAGTTCCATCGCCGTTGTTCGTCACAGTATAAGCTACACATATCGGCTGACCTGCGGCAGGATATTCCGTCATCAAGGCGACATTGCTTATCACTAAATCAGGGACTGGCACATTCTCTAATATCACCATTTTGGCTAAGACGTTATTGTCGATATTGACATCAGGATTATTGCTATTCACATCAGCGACAAGCAAGATGTAAGCATTGCCCGACATGCCGTAAGGAAGTCTCACACCGACAGTACCAGATTCTGAATCACCGCCGTCTAACTTCTTAGCATTGATAGTCGCCAACTCTATATCCTCACTGTCAAGTTTCTCGTCACGCGACAGATATACCGCATGATAATACGTATGTGCCGTTGTCTCACTTGTTCCAGCATTGCTGATCTTATAATCCATACTTACGTTCTGTCCCCATTGCAAGGTATTGGCACAAGTCAAAGAGACTGCCTTCAGGTCACAATCATATAACTCTATCGAGATGATAGGACTTTGATATACATTGTTATTTTCTCCAATATATTCAAAGACATCGTTATTGGCATCTGCCACAACATAAACATATTGAGAAGTCGTGACATTAGCAGGAATGCCTATCTTCATAGTCTCTGTGTAAATATCGTTGACATTGAGATAACCTTTTCTTTCTTTCATTCCAACCAAGACAGCTTTGTCTTCATCAAATTGAGGTTCGGAAGAAATATATACCTTATCGACCCAGTTTTCTGAAGGGAGAGCGTCTCTCACACCTCTGTTCTCAACGGTATAAGACATATTTATCATCGAGCCTGCGATGGCATGGTCTGGTAGACTTACCTGTGTCACGACGAAATCAGGATATGGCGACAAGGAAACTTCAAGCATATCCGACACTATGTAGTTGGTATAAGTGTTGTCACCTTCACAAACAGATTCGTCGTCGTTGACAGAGACATATAGATAATAGAGACCATCAGCTGAGATCGGCAATGTGATATTCTCTGTTATTGTCATAGTTTCATCGACTTCAAGATTGATATATTCTTGTTTGCTCAGCAGCTCTTCGGCAGTGATGAAGTTAAGTTCAGGAGAGAGACCGAGATAATATTTTATATTCACATCATCATCGAAAACGACATCACCGTTATTACTTACGGAATATGAAATCTGGAACGTCTGTCCCGAACCGAGTTGCGTCGATTGCAACACAAGTTCATGAGCATGAAAGTCGGGATTATAAAGTTGCAGGTCTATAGTCTGATTGTTATTCGTGAATGTTGTTTCAAGATATATCAATCGTGAATCTACCTTAAGAGTGTTATCGACATAGAAGTTACATTCCAAGTTTATCGGCACTTGTATGAATAGAGAATCGTTTGGCAAGAGGTTCACTTCATCTTCAACAGCATATTCAATTTCAGCATTATTATAATTGACAGCTGTTGTGATAAGTCCATCAATAACCTGACCTTTACCGATGTTTTTCACCATGAAGGTAATTTCATCACGGGTCTCATTAAGTTCCAAGTCATAGACCATAAGGTCAGGCAACACCACAGTTGTCGTTTTACTTATGATATTGTTATCTTCAAATGTATGTTCAAAGATATTGTCGCCTTGGTCTGTCACGACGTAGATATAATACGTTCCTCCGTCATATTCTTCAGGGATGAGGACTTCTTTCTCTACTGTATAACTATTGATATATTGTTTGAGTGTCTCGTGACGCAAAGCCTCGCGTTTCAGGTTCTGGTTCTCCACTTCTTGAAGATATGGATTCCACAACTCAGGATTTTCTGTGGTGTCGGGAGGTGTTATCTCCGGATATTTACACCATACGTATGCGTCGATGGTATCGGCAATGTTTTCGAGTTCAGTCTCGGTCCAAAGTACTTTATTGTTATTGTAAGATGTCAGCTGTTTAGCGTTAGCTTTATCGAACTCAGGTTCTGTAGATATATATACTACATCTCTCCATGGCTTGCCTATTACCTTAGGCAGACTGCCACAGGTGTCGAATGTCCATGGATCACCTAATCCGGTATTCTTAAAACCGACATTCTTGACAGTATATGAGATGTTGAATTTCTCATTCGGTGACAATGTATCTTTCGATATTGTTAGGTTTTCCACTGTCAGATCTGCAGGAGGCACGAGCATAAAGTCTGTCGGAAATTCAGAAGCTGATGATATGTTGTTGTCTTCAAACAATGACTCATAGACCTGATTACGTACATCGGTCTCCACAAAGAAGTAGAATATGCCTAAGTCTTTTTCGTTTGTCGGGAAGTAAGCTACACGTGTAATGGTCTCATCACGTCCAAGGCTGATGGTATCGCGATATGCTCCTATCATGCGGGCGTTGGAGTTAAACACATTCTCTGTTGACATATAGACATTGTCTGTCACAGGGATATCTTCAAAAGCAGCACCACCTTGGTTGGTGAGTTCCCATGTAATCGTTATAGTGTCACCGGCGAAATGTTCGTAAGGCGGAATCACATTAGTAGCTATCAAGTCAGGGATTGGAGGAATATCGACTTCAATGGCTTCATAGAAGAATGCGTCCTGACCGTTGATCTCTTCAAAGGAAGCGTTGCCACATTTGTCATTGTTACCCGACATAAAGCCGTAAGGTTTTCCATCGCCATAGAGATTAGGAGTGTATGGATAAGGGGGCACGCCTCCATATTGGGCGAAGTCGAGTTGAAGTTCTGTCCCTGGTCTCCAGTTGGAGAGTACGAACAATAACACCGAACCATACATATCGTCAGGTACGAAGATTGTGGTACTGTTAGTATAGCTCTCGCCTACATCCAAAGCCGTAAGGTTAGGCACTGCTTCCATTATGAACGATTCGTAAGGAACCTGAGTAAAACTCTCTTCTGTCCAGTTGATAGGATAAGAAAGTACGATATAGTCGTGCCATATCTCTCCTACAGGTGTCGGACCGTGACCGTCGTTGCGCACCGTCCATTCCACTGTCATAGGCTGACCTGTCTGAGCGTATGAGCATTCCATAGATGTGACATGCAAGTCAGGTAATGCCGTGTTGAAATACATGGTGTCTGATTCTATGGCAGCACATTCTCTGTAAGCCACGACTTTCCATGCATAATAAGCGATATCTTCTTCCGGAGTCTGTTCGAGATAACCTGGAGGTTCAGGTTTACTGAAAGATCTCGGATATTTACCGAATCCTTGATAAACCGATCTTCTCAAATCGACAGTATAATAATTATTTGTAATATTATAAGCCACAGGGAAATCAGGTATCGCAAGACCGTGACCGTCGTCGGCACGCCATAGCCACAACTCGTATGACTCTGCACCTTCTATATGATCCCATGAGAACAGCACCTCGCTGTTGGATTGTAATGCCTGGTCTCTCTCAGGAAGAAGATTTGCTGTCTCGAAACGATTGACCCACACCACTGAGTCAGGGTGACATACTGTCGTGAAGTTTACCATATTTGAATATGAGCTGTGGTCGTTCTCGCTGCACTTAGCTCTTACCTTAACGCAATACTCGATATTAGGCGAGAGATTTTCCAAAGTGATATAGTTGCTGTCAACGGTCATAAGTTTCGGAGAGTTCGCCCCTACTCTATCGTAATATACAATCCATTCCGACTCTTCTCCTCCAGGAGTCCATGTCACGTCAGCGGTGGTGAACGTTATCGTCTCTTCTGGCACGCTGAGTCCAGAGATCATCTGACATGAAGCAGGATATTGTTCGTATGCTCCCATGTCGATGATAGTTCCTCTGAGACGTTCATTGCCCGCAAGGTCGTAAGTCTCTTCAGGAGCAAATTCGTTGTTACCTCTGTCGATACAATCGGAATCTTCCATGAGTTGGAACTCACCTTCATCAGGATTGACGAAAGCCACATAGTTAAGCGAGATGTCGTCACCAGTGTTGGAGGTTTCCAAAATGATATTCGTAGCGAGTGACGGCACGAACTCATCACGCTCGCAAGCAGAATATTGGAAGTCTTGTGTCGTATTGCCTCTCACATTACTTACATACGAACCGCCTCTGTTACCCCACACTATTGTATTATAAATCTTGCAGTTTCTGTTGATGAGATAGAGTCCGCCTCCATAATAACCTTCCCTGTAATTATCAGCATTATTATTGACTATGGTGCTGTTTACAATCATAGGAGTACCATAGACAGCACCGCCTATTTTAGCAGTATTATAACTTAACTCAGTATTATAGATTTTGACAGATGTAGAGTATATACCGCCGCCATTTATCTCTGCCGTATTGTTTCTGATAAGACAGTGTGATATGGTGTCTGTATATGATTCTGAATATATAGCACCACCATTACTGAATGTGTGATTATTCAATAACTGTGAACGACGCACTGTCGATTCTGCCATATATATCGCACCACCGCCTCCGTTAGTACCGAGATGCGTATTGTCCGTAAATATTGAATTAACAACATCAACCTTCTTGGCATATAATGCGGCACCATCTCTTGATGAACGGGCGTTCTTGAAAGTGATACCGTCTATCTTGTTACGTGATACAGATATGTTGGAAGGGAAGTCTCTTCTCAAAATCTGTTGTAAGTCTTGACCATCGAAAATAGTAGCGTTAGCCTCTAAGTCACGTAACGACAAATCATAGTTAGCAGTTTCATTACCTGCAAAACCTCCATACATTTCTATTCTATCAGACATGAGGAAAGCGGGATTAGTCGCTACGCCGTTGCCTCTGTATGTACCCTTGGCTATCCATATCTTCACCTGTCCTTCATATCTATATACGTTATCCATAGCGAATTGTAGATATGGAGTGGAGTTAGCCCATGAAGAACCGTCTTTCGTTCCCGCACCTTCTGTAGTAACATAGATGATATTGTTAGCGTCAGGGACTATTTCATGGTTCAAGTCGAAATTGCTTTCATACACACCCATATCAATAGAATCGTTAGCAATACGAGGATTGCCATCGATGTCAAAGACTGTTATCAGTGTCGTTGTTGTACCGCGGTTCACGCAGACTGAACCATCAAGAAGTCGCCAGTCACCTGCACCATAATTGCCGCTACCTGCAACAGGTGTCGGACTGACGAACATAGGATAATTGACGTTATCACTTCCGCTGTTGCTTACGTTCAATGTTATATTACCTTCACCTAAGATACCGCCTTCAACAGCAGAATAACGAATGTCGTCATCATAATAATATTCTGGAGCTTTGATTTCTATGTTTGCGCTTACATTACCTTCTATCTTATTTCCCCAGATGATGGAGTTTCTCACTATACTATAATTCATGACACCACCGCATTTATTCGTCGCGAAGTTATTTACGATAGTGGAGTTGTAATGTTTAGCCTTGGAATATGCGTTGCTATATCCTGCTCCACCTTCAGCGGCAGCAATAGGTTTATATTCTTCGTCTTCAACAGCGCTGTTATTATTGAACAATGTATTCTTGAATGTCAATCCTCCGTAATAACCGCCACCGTATGCATTGATAGCCTTGTTGTTTCTGATGATGGCGTTCATCACTATAACATCACTATCATCAGACAAAATACCGGCACCACCCATATTGAAGAATACTCCGTTATTATCTCCTATGATGGCTGTACCGTTTTCTATTATTACGTTTCTGAGTTCACCTTTGCGCATATAAACGTTACCGCCGCCATTGATATATACGAAGCCGTTTCTTATGGTGAGACCATCATATATAGCGTAATGCATTGGATCTAACGAATATTTGAAATGAGTGTTATGAGCCTGATGTAATGTTCTTTGGATATTCTGACCATCTAAGATTGTTGCGTTATTAACGAGGTCGCGTTGAGAGAGGTCGTAGTCGTGAGCTTCTTCGTTACCGGCGAAACCGCCATAGATGTCGATGCCGTTGAGACCGATGAAAGCATCTACGTATGGCCAGCCGTTACCTGTATAAGTACCTTTTGCAATCCATACCTTTGGATGATTGTCATCATCGGCTGCGAAGTTAAGAGCGAGTTGCAAGTCGTCGATGGCGTTGTTCCATGAAGAACCAGTCATATCGCTGCCTGCATTATCTTTCTTGACATATATGATATTGTTTTCATCAGGATAGATGGCGAAGTCGTTGTTATAATCCGTCTCGTAAGCGCCAATATCTATTCTGTCTTGTTTTACACGAGTTTCATCGTCTAAGTCTTGTTCTATCATATATTCTAAGCGTTCACCCATATTGATACATATTGAACCTTCCTTGATTCTCCAGTCTCCGCCCCAGTAGTTGGCACCTACCTGTTCAGTAGGATTTACGAAGCGAGGCGAGAACATATCGTCGCCGTTTTCAGCGGTGAGCTTGATAGTACCGATACCAGCTGCACCGCCTTGGATAGCGCAGTATCTCACATAGATAGGAACGTTAGAAGCGGAAACAGCGACCTGCTGTGTATTGAGGTTGGTCTTGTTACCCCACATTATACAGTTGATAAACTCATTGTTACTACCATAGTTGCTGCTATATACACCGCCACCGAGATAATATGAGAAGTTGTTAACCACAGTACAGTTAAGCAACTGTGATGGCAGAGTTGAATTACCGATATACATACCACCGCCGTATGAGTTGTCGGTGAGCACGCTGTTGTTAGCGATGAGACAGTTATTGATGGTAGCGTTTTCACCATAGATACCGCCGCCATATTTTGCAGAGCTTTCAATATTGTCGATGAGATTGTTGTTGATTTCGCAATATGTCAAGGTTGAAGACTTACAATATACGCCACCACCTTGTGTGAGTGCAGTATTGCTGAATATCTTACAATCTGTTATCTCACATTTGTTATCGGCATAGATACCTGCGCCCTTACCTCCTTGGTTGTCCTTGATGATACAGTTTCTGATTTTGACGAAGTGTCTGATATAAACGCCGCCACCTTCTTTGGTGTTATATCCATCTTTGATAGTGAAACCGTCGATGACAGCATTGTCGTTGACAGTGAAATTACTGTATGCGCTATAGTTGCCTATTACCCTCTGAGAGTTGGCTCCGCTTAGTATTGTCTCGTTTTCAACCAAATCTCTCTCGTCGAACTCTATTCCATACAACTCTGTTCCTGAGAATCCTCCATATATTTCCACGCCTGGTTTTATCTGAAAGGCTTGTATGCTGGAACCGTTACCCATATAAGTTCCTTTCTTGACCCAGATCTGTTTCTTGGCATCAGTCACGAAAGCAGAAGCGGCATTGATGGCATCCTGGAGATTCGACATAGCGTTGTCCCACGATGAACCGCTCTTGTCACCTGCACCTGTCGGTGTCACATACCAAATCTTACGCACTTCCAAATCCAATGTAACAAGACTATCACAGTCGTGTCCGTCAGGTGTCCATTGTCTGCTGTAGAATCCCGACTCTCTCAAAGTATCAGAATAGAACACATATTGTTCGTTGATGATAATCTTCAGATGTTTGTAGTTGATACATCCTGATTCGTAAGCACCAATGTCTACAATAGAGTTAAGGAAACGATCTTTACCGGCTAAGTCTTCATCGCCTACCGCATATTGGTTGTTACCTTCATCTATGACGACAGAAGTGTTCATCGGCTGATATGCTCTGTTTTCAGGATTGACGAAGTTGACATAGTTAGCGTTCGGATCTTCTCCGGAATTATATTTGTCAAGGTTGATATTACCCTCACCTGTGTAACCGCCATGGATAGCGCAATACGCATATTTGTTTTGATAACCTTCTATCTGACTAGGATAATTACGTCCGACATTACCCCAGATAATACTGTTGTAATATTCGTTGTTTCTATTGCTTGAATATAAGGTATCGTATGAATACATCTCTGAATTATTCGAGACGACAGTTGAACCGATGACCCTCATCATACTTATGTCCATACCACCGAAACGATCCGACTTGTTATTGCTGATCTCACAGTTGATGATACTATCTTGTGGCGTTTCCATCCAGAGGTAATCTCTATGTATTGAAAGAGCACCTCCTATATCGTGAGCGTAGTTATCATGAATCTTACAATACGAGATGCTGATATTTTTGTCTTTATTTCTGTTATTGGCGTAAATAGCACCGCCTTCATCGGAGACATTATTATAAATGTCGCAGTTTGTCACTGTGACATTATCTTTCAGTCTTATCGCGCCTCCGACATATTCATCTGGGAACGAAGTCACTGAAGAAGGGATACGTTTTGTATAGACAGGTTCCGCGTTACCGTTCTTGATGGTAAATCCGTCGATAACGCCTTTCTTATCATTATCGAAGTCTGTAATCTGATCTATGAAACGAGCTTGGTCCTTAGCGTCTAAGATGGTCTTGTTTGTAAATAGATCCCTGTCGTCTTTATTGAAAGCAGCAGGATTTTCATCGCCGTTGAAACCGCCGTAGAGTTTGGTTCCAGGCATGAGAGTCAACATACTCCATGCATTGTTATCGGTGAAGGTATAACTACCTTTCTTCATCCAGATTTCCGGTTGCGGGTCCATCGTCATGGCGAGGTTTATAGCCGTCTGAAGTTGCGAAGTGGCGTTGTCCCATGAAGAACCGTTCTTCTCGCCCTTGCTCTCCGTACTTACATAAATCACGTTGTTTGCATCAGGAGCGATAATGGTCTGTCCTGTATAATCAGATTCAGCAGCACCGATATCTACTCTTCCTTGACGCACACGGCTGTTACCTTTAACATCATATTCTGTGAGCATGATGCCTTCTGAAGTTCCCGCATTGACACAGACCGATTTATTGGTAAGAATATTTCCGTTCATCGCCAACGGAAAGTCGGAACATAAGTTGATGTTGCCTTCACCAGGATAACCACCTTCAACAGCACAATAACGGAGGTTGGAATATCCGACATCCTTATACAGAGCACCAGTAAATTCTTCATAATAATAATAGAAGTCAGAGAAATTGTCTGTTGAAGAGTTTGCCTTGTTACCGTTGAATATCGTATTGACGATCTCATCATAGATACCATACATGGCACCTCCTGATGTCATGGCGGTATTGTTTATGACGGTACAGTTGTATAATCGTATGTCACCATATATCTTGCGGAAAGCAGCTCCGTCAGGGTCTTTGTCGTTAGTAAGTTTGTTATTGGAAACGATGGTATTATAATAGAATCCATCGCCCGGGCCACCTAATTCCTTAGGATTCTCAAGATAAACGCCACCGACATTATTATTGATGACGGTATTTATCACGTCGTGATGCGACAAGGCGTATTTTTCGATGCCCATCTCATCGGTGAATTTCTTACCACTCCACAACACTTTCAAGGCGCGTGAGCCGTTGTTGGAGATTTCACAATTTTCTAATTTAGTATATGTCAATATCTCAACACCTACGCCATCATTATTTGTAATCTCACAGTTGATGAAGGCTGTATTCTCAGAATGTATCGTCTCCTTGCCTTGGTTGCCCGTTATCTTACAATTTTCAAAAGTATTGATATATTGACGTAAGTTACAGTTATTAACATCCGCCGATACGATATTTATCGCATTTACGCCGCCAAATGTTCTGTTGTCGGTGATGACGCAGTTTCTTATATGGAAATATTTCTTGAGTTCCATTGCCGTTCCGTCATTTACATCCTGACGTGAGAAACCTTTCATGATGGTGAAGCCATCAATTATTACCGGAGTCTCTTCCGTAGCGTCTTTTTCCATATAAACGACACGTTGGATGTAACCTCCGTCGAGTACTGTTTCGTTTGCTTCAATATCGCGTAACGACAGATCATAATTTGCGAGTTCGGTACCTGTGAGACCGCCATAGAGATGTACGTTAGGTTGCAAGACGAAAGCATTGACAGAAGTTCCGTCGCCTTTATAGTTACCCTTAGCGACCCAGATCTCGTTCAGATACCCGTCATCGGTATTTATGGAGTCGCACGCCATCTTAAGGTCGGTATACGCATTTTCCCATGAACTGCCGTTGTTGAGTCCTTTAGCCCTCGTATCGACGTATGTTATTCTCTTGAAGGTAAGGTTAAGAACTATGATACTATCGCATTCGCTGTTCTTGATTTCTTTACGATAGATGTAAGTACCAGGTTCGGTAATCCATTGGTCATAGAATGGATATTGACTCAACATCGTCACAGCGTCGTATTCACGTTTGAGCACGCAACCGCTTTCAATGGCACCTATATCAACGATGTCTTCACCGATACGTTCTCTGCCTTGTATGTCGTATTCTTCTGTAACTACAGAGTTGTCACCTGCGTCGATAAGAGCAGAACCTTCCGCAAGGTCATAGTCGCCGCCTTCAGGAGAGATGAACTCAGGATATCCGTATACCTGACTTGTTCCCGCATTGTTAGAAGAAAGAGCGATGACTTCATCATCGTCACCAAGACCGAGTTCTACGGCACAGTTGTTAAATGAATACTTATCAAGGTTGTTTCTGTCGAAATCGAAAGTGACACCAATACCGTTTCTGTTATTCCAGACTACGGTGTTATGGAAGTCGCCGCCGCTAATCATGAAATAACTACTTGAGGTATTTGTGGAACTGTTGCCTACTATGTTACAATTGATGAATTTATCGCCGCTTTCCTTCCTGTGATTCACAATGGCTAAACCTTCATTGCCGTTGAATAAAGTATTGATGAAGGTGTTGGAATATTGTGTTCCGTTGATTTTATATCTTGAAACCGTCACGCCTTTGTTATCGTGAATCTTACTGTTTTTGATTGTAGATGCGAAAGGTTCTAGAATCATATTGGTGAAATTCTCTTTCTCTGGCATCTCAACCAATGATTGGTTGTCACATATTTCACAATGGTCTATGACAGTGTTGTATGCGAATATCTTACCTGCGTTATTCTTGAATGTTGAATTCGTAATCATTGAACTGACAGCATACAGGTAAGCGTTTTTATATTGCGTTGCGTTGCATGAAGGCGTTGTAGCATTGACGATGGTGATACTGTCGGCAACGGATCCTATCATGGCGAGAGTATTGGCCATCATTGAGTTGGAATATTGACTTTCTATGGAAGCATCGATCTCAATCTTGTTATTGTCAAATATCATGTTTCTGATGGTAGTATTGTCGAGCAACACTGCTCCTGCTCCTATCAGATGATAAAGTCCTACCCCACCGCAATTGTTAGAGACCTTGCAATAGACAGAGTTCTGACTGTGGAAATCGGCTTGCGAGAGTTGCCCGTTTGCAATTGTGAAACCGTCCCATAATGTCGTTCCTCCATCAGCGAAAGGTTCGTTCTGGAAGAGAACACGTTGCAGATTCTGTCCGTCGAGGATAGTCTTGTTATTCTCCAAATCTCTTGCTGTCATGTCGTAACCAGCAGTCTCATCACCGGCGAGACCGCCATATACTTTGACATTCTCAACGATATTGAACGCATTGTTACCAGTTACGCCATCGCCATAATAAGTTCCAGCCTTGACCCAGACTTCAGCTATAGGATTGAAAGTATTTGCACGGGCAACAGCATATTGTAAATGAGGTGTAGCATTGCTCCATGAAGAGCCGTCTTTCAATCCGGAGCCTTCTGCGCTTACATAGATGACATTATCTGTAGGATTTATGCTCAAAGTTTTCTGATAGTCAGATGGCATCGCTCCTATCGCTCCTCCGTTTTCATCATGACCTAAACAGATGGAGTTCTGCTTCAAACTCCAATCGTAAGTATCCTGATTAATCAAATTACCTATATCATAGATAGGATTCACGAAACATGGAGAGAACTCGTTTACCTCATTACCATCGGTAAGACGAATGTTACCTACTCCATTATACAAAGCTCCGTCGATGGCGCAATAGTCCACGCTTGAGTTCTTGTCTTTAGATATGAAGTTATTATCGAAAGATGAAATGGCGTTATTCCATAAGATACTGTTCTTCAAGGTTGACGAACGTAATACTACGACAGCATATTTATATTGATGATAATAATCTTCATCGCCATCAAAATGAGATGTTATCGAAGTATACGTAAACGTCACCATATTATTCAAAAGGTTAGTATGAGAAATCGTCGAATTGTCTGAAGCCTTGACGACACCTTCAAAATCACTCGAATGCAGTTTAACCGTATTGTTAAAGATATTAGACTTGACGATATTACTTCTCGTCGCCTTGATCATAGAAGTAGCCATGCTGTTAGCATAGACCTGACACGAATCGAGGGTACTGTTCTCAAGTACGATAAGGGACTGCCATGAATTGCCGAAATCGTTATTGATGAACCTACAATTTTTTATAGTGGAAGAATTTGCCTTGATAGCCGGGTTGTTGTTTTTTACATTATCGAAAGTACAGTCTTGCAGCAGTCCTCCGTTGACTTCCGCAAGTATCGCTATCACTGAATTTTGCAATATATTATTTTCCGTAATGACAATCTTCTGACCAGAGTTAATATAGAATCCGTCCCATTTTGAAGGAAGCTCCGCCGTAGCTGGATATTGAATTGATGCTCCTAAAACGCCATACGAGCTATTTCCTGTAAGTATGGTCTTGTTGTTTTCCACATCACGTTGAGCGAACAAAGTCTCTGTTCCCGTAAATCCGCCATAAACCTCAACGCCAGCCACCATCGGGAATGTCACACCGCTATTATTACCTGTATATGAACCAGATGCAACCCATACCTGCATATTGTCAAAACCAGTGGTGTTATATGCGTTCATCACAGCGGTATTGATATTGTCGGCGGCGTTGTCCCAAGAAGAACCGTCTTTCAAGCCGGCACCCGTCGTCGTCACATAAAATATCGCGCTGTTGACTCTCACGTCCATAACCACCAAGCTATCGCAACTCGCATCCAAAGACCAGCGTTTCTCATAACGTCCAGGCTCCGTGATAGTCATGCCATAGAACGACATCGACTGTCCTATTCCCATCGTCTTAGCGATATACTTATATCTCACACAATGCTGTTCGAAGGCGCCCATATCGATAGTTACGTCTTTGACGCGTTCTTTTCCATTAAGGTCAAAATTAGGGATATTAGCATTACCATTAAGACCAGCATCAACAGCAACTGAATTGTCTGTCAATTCAAAAACATCATGTTCTGCATCGATGAAACGTATGTAATTAAGACTTTCATTATCGCCGTCGTTATCTATTTCTATGTTTATGTTATTCGTTCCTTCATAACCACCATGAATAGCGGAGTGACTTACGCTGCCGCTGCTCGTCATAATCTCGGCATATTCACCTTGATGAGTGTTACCCCAGACGATACAGTTCACAATTTCTGTAGACCACGTATTCAGTCCTGCATAGTTATTATCATATTCATGTTCCGAACTATTCTTGACGACAGTTGTGTTTAAGACCAACGATGGCGAACCATAGATACCGCCCGACATCTTAGCCCAGTTGTTACTGACGAGACAGTTGATGACGGAACCGCCAGAAGCGTAGATACCGCCACCTTGTCCATTGGATTCATTATCCGTTATCTTGGAATTTATAATCTTGGCACTTGAAAGATAGACACCACCGCCACCATACCAGCTGCTTAAATGTTTGTTGTTTCTTATGACACAGTTTTCGATGAGGGAATTAGAACCGCTTATTCTCACCGCGCCTGCATATCTCTCCGACACGTTGTCATATATTTGACAATTACGTAATGTAGAATAGTTTCTCAGATACGCCGCCGCACCACCATCGCTGCTGTCATCATAGCCGTTCTTAATGATGAAACCATCTATAACTATCGCTGTAGCTTCATTATAGTTATACAATTGAAGAATGACACGTTTGGTATTGGTTCCGTCAAGTATTGTTGCGTTAGTAACGAAATCTCTCTTGCTGAGGTCGTAGTCATAATTTTCATTACCGGCAAAACCGCCATAAATGCTGACGCCTGGCGACAAACAGAACGAGGCGTTGCTTGCGGCATTACCATAATATGTTCCTTTAGCCACCCATATCACTGGTGTTGGAGACATGCACGCTGCCATGCTTATCGCAAACTGCAAGTCAGATGCAGCATTGGTCCATGACGAGCCGTCGCCATTTCCATCTGGTTTCACATATATTATATTATGAATATCGGCAACAATATCGTAAGATGACTCTGCCGACGATTCATAAGCACCAAGGTCGATGACACCATGTTGAACACGAGCATTGCCAGCTAAATCAGTATCATTAACTAAGATGTTGTTTGTTGTACCTTTATTGATACATATTGAGTTATCCGACAATGTCCAGTCGCCGCCAGAAAAATCTCTACCAGCTTTTGCCGTCGGACTGACAAATTCAGGATGGAGACCCAGACCCGAGTTAGCAGCTTCTAAAGTGATGTTGCCCACGCCTCCGTAGCCACCTTCGATGGCATTATATTCCACATTGCCTGAAGCGAATGAGATTGATATCTGACTTGAAGCATCACCTTTCTTATTACCCCATATTATACTATTTTTGATAACAGGTGTGGAAGTAGAATAAATACCGCCTACACCACTAACTGCTGCATTGTTGGCAATAGTATTGTTGATGATCTTAACATGAGCTGTCGCATACAAACCGCCTCCATCGTAATATGAAGTGTTATTAGTTATCAAACTATTTGTAATATATACATAACCATTTGCATAAATACCGCCACCGTAGTATGAGTAGTTAGATTGTATTATACAATTCGAGAGGGTATCACAAGCATTTTCACTAGCACCTGTCACATATATAGCACCGCTGCCTTTAGAAGTATTGTTTATAATAGTAGAGTTCCTGATATTTGAATAATGTCTCATTCTCACACCAGCGCCATCATATTCGGATTTATATGATTCTGTGTTACCGTTTCTTATTGTGAATCCGTCCCATTCAGCTATTGTTGTGGAAGTGAAGTCGTAAGATTGATTCAAGACACGGCGCGTATTATTACCGTCAAGAATACTTATATTATTTCTGAAGTCACGTTCGTTTAATGACAACTCAGTACCAGCGAAACCACCATACACCTTAACGCCTGGTATCATCTCGAATGCGTTGGTCGTATATGTAAGTCCGTAATAATTTCCTGACTTAACCCATACTTGTGCAACCGGATTGAAGGTGTTGGCAAGATTTACTGCCAGATGAATATCTGATGTAGCATCGGCCCATGAAGAACCGTCTTTCTTTCCAGAAGCAGTTGTTGCAACATAGATTATGTTATTGTTATCAGGGACAATATTATTTTTAGAATTATATACAGATTCGTATGCGCCCATATCAACGCTACCTTGTTTAACACGTTCACTATTATTCAAGTCCATTGATGGCAAAGTCATCAAATCTGAAGAGCCTTTATTGATACATATAGAATTTTCTGTCAAGGTATAGTCGTCATTCTCTGGATCGGTGAAACAAGGATAGTAACCAGCAGCGCCTGTATTTTCCGAAGCGAGAGGAATATTTCCTATGCCAGCATAACCGCCTTCAATGGCAGTAAATCTCATATCTGGAACTCTTCCAGCAATATTATTGCACTCTCCTTGCACCTTATTGCCCCAGATAATATTGTTATATATTTTGACATTAGCATTTTCAACATAAATACCGCCAGTACCTGTAACACTTGTATTATTGACGACAGTATTATTTGCGAACATATTGCATTCGTAAAGATAAACTGACGAGACATTTGATGAGTTGAAAGTGGAATTATTTCCAGTGATAAGACAGTTGACGATGTTGGCACAACCATAGACATAGATTGCAGAACCTCTTCTAGCAGTGTTGTTTCTCACGATGCAATTACGGAGTACAGAGTAATCCCTCATATACACACCGCCACCATTTTCATCTATGTTACCGTTTTGAATTACGAATCCGTCAAATATCGTTATCGTCTCTGAGGTGAAATCATCGTTCTGATATATGACGCGTTTTGAGTTACCTCCGTCAAGAATTGTTTTATTTGCGGAGATGTCTCTCTGTTCTAAACTCGTCTCTGTTCCGGCAAAACCGCCATATACTTCCACGCCTTCAGCCATCGTCAGGAAGTTATTAGATTCCGCAGTACTTGTGTAAGTACCTGCTTTAACCCACACCTGAGGGTTGGAGTCGTAGGCGGCAGCACGGTTGATGGCGAGCTGTAAATTAGAAGTAGCGTTTTCCCATGAAGTTCCGTCTTCCAAACCAGATGCTTCCGTCGCGACATAGATGACGTTATTGTCACCAGGAGTGATGACTGTCGCTCCGTAAGGAGATTCGTACGCACCAACATCGATAGTGTTTTTCTGGATTCTCTCATTACCTGCCAAGTCGGTCTCTGGCAACACAACGGCCGTCACATCATTGGTTCCGTTGTTGATACATGCCGAACCTTCTTCCAAAGTCCAGTCACCGTTGCTATAATCCTTGCCGGCTCCTGATGTCGGATTTGCGAATTTAGGATACATCATATCAACGGTGCTACCATTATTATCCGATGACAATGTGATATTTCCTGTTCCGGCATATCCACCTTCTATAGCAGAATATGATACCACGACTTCCGTATTACTGCTAAAGTATATTTGATCAGGCACATTGCCTTTCTTATTACCCCAGATGACACTATTATATATATTGGTATAATAAGAACCAGAGATACCTGCACCATGATGATACTGATAGTCTGAATTCAGATGGTTGTTTAATATATTGCAGTTTATGATATTGACATTACTTGATGCAGAGATACCTGCACCTCCAATATTACTCGTGTTATTGACAATGTTACAATTTATCAATGTGGTATAATTACTAATATACAAACCACCGCCATGCTGTTCCGAATAGTTATTCTCTATCCTGCAGTTTATAACCTCAACATAATTATTACTATATCCTGAAAGACACATACCACCACCGTTAGTCTGACATATATTGCCATGTATGTAGCAATTTTCTATCTTAGCCTTCTTCGTATTACTATAGTTATCGACATGAACACCGGCTGTTGTAGCATACGACGTTGAATAAGTGTTACGTATCTCGTTTTCGTATATTTCGCAATTTGTGATATATCCATTTGTCATATAAACACCGCCACCGTATGTATAACCAGTTGTCGTGTTTTTGATGAGATTTCCAAAGACCTCACAATAATCCAACGTACCGCCATCAATATATACACCACCGCCATATATTCTGTCCGATGTCTTGATTTCCCTGCCGTTGTTCGTTATCTTACAATTCCTCAATGTGGCATACTGACGGATATATGCACCGACACCACTATATGCTCCTCCTCCGTTCTGAATTGTAAAACCGTCCCATAACGTAGCGGTCGATTCTGTATAAACCTTATCCTGATACAAAACTCTTTGTGTGCCTTGTCCGTCCAATATTGTGACATTAGTCTCCGTATCTCTTTGCTGCAATGATGTTTCCGTTCCTGCGAAGCCGCCATAAACGTTAACACCTTCCACCATTCTGAAAGCGTTTGTCGAAGTGCCGTCGCCGTAATATGTTCCCGCTGCCACCCAGATTTCTGGCAATGGATTCATCGCACTCGCTTCCGACAACGCCATACTTAAATAAGGTGTAGCGTTTTCCCATGAAGAACCGTCCATAAATCCAGCTCCGCTTTCGGTAACATAGATTATATTATTAGCATCTGGAGCTATCTCCATCGTACTCTCGTATGACGACTCTATAGCTCCAATATCGACTTTCTCTTTCTGAACACGGACGTTGCCTGCAATATCAGTTTCTGTAAGCGCAATCGGTAATCCTTCTATTACACCTTTATCAATTAATGCCGAACCTTCTTGTAAACTCCAGTCGCCATTGTAATAATCTTTTCCCGCACCTTCTGTAGGATTCACGAACTTAGGATGTATTCCGTCACCTGTATTTGACGAAAAAAGATTGATATTGCCAATTCCTGTATAACCACCTTCTATAGCCGAATGAGAGACGACGACATTGGTGTTGCCGCTGAAATAAACATTATCTGAAACATCAGCTTTCTTGTTACCCCAAATTACACAGTTGTATATATTAGCATACGAAGAACCATCAATACCTGCGCCATTATAATTAGCAGTCTTCGTTTTGTTATTTACAATATTACAGTTAATGATATTGTTATGATATGACAAACTGACACCAGCACCCATATTTGCATTATTGTTAGAAATAACACATCCTACAAGGGTTGCGTATGAGTTCATGTACACACCGCCGCCATTCTGTTCCGCTTCATTATTCTCTATCCTACAATTTATGACCTCAACATAATTATTAGTATATCCCGTAAGATACATACCGCCAGCATTGCTGTGACTATAGTTGTCGTGAATATAACAGTTTTTCACTACCGACTTTTTCGTATTACTATTGTTATCGACATAAACACCGGCGCAGTTAGCATACGAATATGAATATGTATTATTAACTTCGTTATTATAAATCTCACAGTCTGTTATATAACCGTTTGTCATATAGACACCGGCTCCGTAGATATAATTACTGTTTGTATTCTTAAGAAGGTTGTCGTGTATCTTACATTGTTCCAATCTTCCGCCAACGAGGCAAACACCGCCGCCATAGACTCGTCCCGATGACGTAAACTCTCTGCCGTTATTTTTTATAACACAATTTCTTAAAGTTCCATATTCCAGAATATAAGCTCCTGCTCCATTATATGCTCCTCCACCGTTTTGAATCGTGATGCCGTCCCATACCGTCGCGGTAGATTCCGTATAGACCTTATCCTGATATAAAACTCTCTGTGTGCCTTGTCCGTCAAGAATCGTAATGTTGGTTTCATAATCTCTTTGTTGCAAACTCGTCTCCGTTCCAGCAAAGCCGCCATAAACGTTAACGCCTTCCGCCATTCTGAAAGCGTTTGTCGAAGTGCCGTCGCCGTAATATGTTCCAGCTGCCACCCATATTTCTGGTAATGGATTCATCACACTCGCTTCCGACAAAGCCATACTTAAATAAGGTGTAGCGTTTTCCCATGAAGAACCGTTCTTAAATCCTGCTCCGCTTTCGGTAACATATATTATATTGTTAATGTCGGGAACTATCTCAAATTCAGACTCATACGATGTTTCGTATGCTCCTATGTCAACTTTTTCTTTCTGGATACGTGTGTTTCCTGCAAGGTCGTTTTCTGGAAGTGTGATGTCTGTGATTTCGTTGACACCTTTATTAATAGCAGCTGAACCTTCCTGTAATGTCCAGTCGCCACCGCTATAGTCCGAACCGGCTCCTGTTGTCGGATTTGTGAACTTAGGATGAAGACCGTCGCCTGTGTTTAAAGCAGAAAGATTTATGTTACCTGTTCCAACAAATCCGCCTTCAACAGCCGAGTAACTTACAACGGCACCATTAGCTGCAGAGCAATTGCTTGCAATGCCGTCACCTCTCTTGTTACCCCATACTATGCTGTTCGTGACATTATTATTAGAACCAGTGATATAAAGACCTCCATTGTAACTCGTTGATGTCGACGTCGTCAAGTTATTGACAATATTACAGCTTATTATATTATTGTATGATGATGGAGCATAAACACCGCCGCCGTTGTATGACGAAGTATTATTCGCCACATTACAGCCTACTACATTTACATAACTTGAAAGATAAAGACCGCCGCCATTTTGTTCTGATGCGTTGTTCTCTATCCTGCTGTTTACCACCTCAACATAATTACTACTATAACCATCTAAATACATACCGCCGCCATAGCCTTGACTATAGTTATCATGAACGTAGCAGTTTTCTACCACTGCCTTCTTCGTATTACTGTTGTTATCGACACAAACGCCAGCATAGTTAGCATACGAATATGAATATGTATTATGAACTTCGTTATTATAAATCTCACAGTCTGTTATATAACCGTTTGTCATATATACACCTGCTCCGTAGTTATAATTACTGCTTGTATTCCTGAGGAGATTGTCGTGTATCTTACATTGTTCCAATCTTCCGCCATTAAGATAAACGCCACCACCATAGACACTTCCCGATGACGTAAACTCTCTGCCGTTATTCTTTATCGTACAATTTCTTAAAATTCCATATTCCTGAATATAAGCTCCCGCTCCATTATATGCTCCGCCACCGTTCTGAATCGTGATGCCGTCCCATACTGTAGCAGTAGCTTCGGTATAGACCTTATCCTGACACAAAACTCTCTGTGAGCCTTGTCCGTCCAATATTGTGACATTAGTCTCCGTAACTCTTTGTTGCAATGATGTCTCTGTTCCTGCAAAGCCGCCATAAACGTTAACACCTTCCACCATCAGGAAAGCATTTGTCGAAGTGCCGTCGCCGTAATATGTTCCAGCTGCCACCCAGATTTCTGGATAAGCTTCATGGTCTTGCTTTATCTTTTCAGCAATAAAAAGCGCAGAGTTTAAATCATCAAGAGCGTTCTCCCATGAAGAACCGTCTCTCAAGCCGTCGGCATCAGCATCAACATAAACTATTGGAAGATTGACAGACGGCGTTACAAACGATTTGTTTACATAAACACTTTCCGAAGTCTCACTACATAAAGCCTTCGCTCTTATGTCATATTGTGTGGAAGGTGTCAATCCTGTCAAAGTGAAAGGACTTGATGTAACGTTTTCTATAACAACATAGACATCGTCGGTCTTTCTCTTATATTCAAAAATCAAGTCCGCATTATCATCATCAACTTCAAAGGTAAATGTAATCTGCTTTGCATGAACTTCCGTAATTACAAATATAGGAGGAAAACAACAATCTTCCGTGACACATATATTCGAGAACTTTATATTATTACGAGCTGTTAACAGACTTCCACTTACAGGATTAGAAGGATCATAGTTTGTTCCATCAGATGATACATACAATGATTTGTTATCTAAGGTATTATGATATTTGAATTTAGAAGCATTATATTGATATGAGCCTGTATTATCGTCAAAAGTCACTACAAGATTCGATATTCCGTCATATACAAAAGGATCGTCCAATTCTATCTCAAACCATTCTTCCGTATTGTTAAAAGCAATCTCTCCGCTGAACACCAACGACATATCTCCAACAGGCACATAATCCGTTCCTGACGCAAAAGATGCTTTCTCGGTATTTCCCATATAAATATCAATGTTCCTCGTAATAGGAGTTGAATATGTATATTGGAAATAAATTTTGTCTATGACAGAAGCGCCACCCATCTCAGAAGCGAGATATATCTGCTGGGTATAACTGTAATTATAATAGGTATTTGTCGGGATACTACCATGCGAATTCGTCCCCTCACCTATTATAATCTCTGTATTAGGATTAACATTCTGTGATTTAAGATTAGCCGTTGTTATTAAAACCAAACTTAGCGCTAATAGTAAAATTCTTTTCATAAGCTTTATGTTTTGGCTATGGGCTACGGGCTATGAGCTGCGAGCAAAGAAAAGTTCAATGCTCATGGCTCATGGTTCATAGCTCAAAGCATTTATTCAATAACTATCTTTTGTGTCTTTATTTCTTCATCATCAATCTTACGGATGATATATACGCCTGAACTATATCCGTATGTATGGACGTGGCATGCCGCATCCATATTTGCATTATTATAAACGCGACGTCCCGTCACGTCATAGATGTTAATCTGCGCATTACCATTTATATCGTTAATGATTATCTCACCATTATTTATATATGCAAAATGACTGTTGTCTGTCGTCTGTTGCTTGTTGACGAAACTCAACACAAATCTTTCTTTAGTGTTTGATTTAGAATGCAGGAAGGAATAAGAGTCCGTGAGCAGGTTCACCTTTTCACCTGTGAGTCGGTCTTCCAAATAAATCTGTGTGAAGTCATTTCCTGCTTCAGAGAGCGAGATTGTAAACATAGACATGCTTTCTGCTTCAAAATTCAAAGGAAGTGATTTCTCATCATCAATATAAACCACGGTATAATTTCCTACACCTTTATTAATATATAGAGATGGTGCTGATTCATTTAAGCTGAACATCTTGAAGACATCGTCGTTGTCGCCAATAACTACCGCTATTTCATCTTGTCCTGATGCGCCATTGACTCTTACCTTGAAGATATTTTCATCATTGTCTTTTCTGAAAGCTGATTTTGATTTGGTTCTTATATCATTAGTCATCACGAAATCACCTGGAGTTTTTGCTTTCACGAAGAATCCTTGACAAGGAGCGATATATTGTGAGCCGCCGTTTGTCGCCACGCCACCAAGCGTATAAGTGATGTAGTTATTCACATCATCGTCATAAATCCATACAGTCTGGAGTTCCAGCATATCGCGTGTCCAGCCTTCCGCTTCCCAGTCGATGTAACTAGGATAAGGATTTCCAAGGAGATTGAAACCTGTATATCTCTCAACGACGAACTCACCGTCGGTACTGCAAGAGAGCAGATAAGTCACATCACCATTGTTCAAGGTTCCCAAGAATTTCTTATAACCTTCATTCTCGTATGCCACTAGATAACCTCTTCCTTCTTTGAAATTCATTCCGTTATATGTGTAAAAATCATTTGTCGTTGAATTGTCTTTTTTCTGGTTGTTCCATGTTGAGTTAAATTCCGACCAGGAATAGAAGTCGTAGTTTTCTTCTGTAGGAATGAAACTCTCTATAGTCTGATTTGCGACAGGGGAAGAGATGAAATGCCAGTCGGCACTCCAGCTTCTAGTAAGACTGCTGTTATCGATATAGCAATTCACTTTTGCTATTACGGCATCGCTGTTATGCACCAAAGAACCAGTGCCGTTGATGTCTGCGTCCACTATCAAAGCGTTCTCATCTGTATTTGCGATATCGCCTATTATCTCAAGAGCTCCTGTTGATGTTATTTTCAAAGTGACATATGCCAACAACTTTACATCCTTTACTATATAATCCAAATTAGCGTCGAGGTCTTCTGCCACGATGATATCGTCGATTCTCTTTGGATTTGATGAAGGGAGGTCTGTCGCTGGCTGAGGATCGGTCCAGCCTTCACATACGAGTTGCCAGTTGGATATTTTATTCCAGTCTTTGTCTGTTCCAATGAATTTATATGTTACTGTATAATAATCAACGACGCCAGCATTAAGGTTTGTATTTGAAGAAGAATACGTAATAAAGAAATCACCTACGACATTCAATTCAGTTCCTATTTCATGGTCATAAAAATGAAGTTCCATCTTGTCATTTGCATTACCATAAACAGTGAGGAAGAAAAGATACATGCTTCCTTGTTTTCTTATAATAGCCCTGCCTCTGACTTCATCGCCACAGAATGCACCAATCTCGATATTTTCATCTGCAAATTCTCCGTCAATCTTAATCTGGCCATAAACCGTCATGTTAGTTCCATCAGATGATTCGACAGGTTCGTCAAAATAATAATTCTGAGCAAAAAGCGAATTGGTCCCTAATACAAATAAAAAGAGTAAAGAATGTATTTTACCAACATTCTTTACCCTTTTACGACGAGAAAAATAAATAATAGTTATGTAAACTACTGATAATAAGACAAAAACCGCATTACCCCCCGATTGGAACAGAGGTATCTGTTGAATAATCTTCAGTTAAACCATGAGAATAAGGCAATGTTGGTGCTTGAACTTCATCAAGATTACGCCAACGTTTATCTTCATTATTGTTATAATTAAAAAATGAATCATTCTGCGCATACAATTCCTGATTCACTACCAATTGCAAAAATATAACAAGTAAAATAGCTTTGGCAATACAGTACAAATTTCTCATAAGAACACTATTAATGTATTTAGCTTACAAAAATACAATATTAAAAAAGGAATGTCAAGCATTTACATAATTAATTATTTTTTTTATATTCACAATGTATTATCTCGCATCCATACTTTTTCTAATAAATTCTTCTTATCTTTGTACTTATGAAAAATCACCGTCAATATGAGAAACGCGTGAAGCAAAACGCGATAATAATATTCCTCCTGGCAGCATTGCTCTGCGGCGGCATGATTTACTATATCATAAACGCAAAACAATCTATCGACAAACAAAGAGAAGTAATAAAAAAGAACGAGGAAGTGCTAAGCCTAACAAACAGCTTCATCGAGAAAATCAATAAGGCTCAGTCTTACGCAAACTTATACACACTTTCTGGCAATGCCAAACATCTTGACAATTTCCATATCATAACGTCTGAAATTCCTCAACTGAAAAACTCTATAACAAATCTCTGCGACGAGGACTTCAACTCCAAGACATTAAACGATATCATTGCGCTGCTCAATAAAAAAGAAAAAACAATAGAAGCTATCAGCGAACAGCTGAACGCCTTCAATCCCTACCTCGAAATATATTCTATCATCAACAACTACCAGCATATCCAAAACAACACAACAGTCAGCAAGACCATACAAGACACCATCATCTACAAATCTGAAAAGAAAAATTTCTTCAAACGTCTCAGCGAGGTATTCAATCCAGACAACTCATTAGACAGCATCGTACTGCTATCTCAAACAACTATCGACACCATATCTGTAAACAATGACGCGACAGAGCTTCTGCTGAATGAGTTACAAATTACCACAGAAAAAGGCAGAAAAAATTACATCAAACAGATTGAGACATTCGAAAGAAAATACAACAACCTGACTCTCGCCGACCAGGAAATAACAAAAGAAATATCAGATTTGTTAATAAATCTTCACAAATACACATTAAACTCTGTCATCAAAGAAATACAGAAAAGCGAGATTATCATCAACAGAAATATCAACGTCTCTATACTCATCGCAGGAATTGCATTACTGACAATAATGACTTTCATCTTCTTTATTTTCTATGACATAAAGAAAGTCATCATCGCACGCAAAGCCACCGAAGAAGCAAAGAAACGCACAGAAGAAATAATGGAAAGCCGTCATAAACTGCTGCTTTCCGTCTCTCACGACATCAAGTCTCCCCTATCTTCAATATTGGGTTATCTCGAACTGATGGGAATGGATTCGCACGACAAAGAAGAAAAACGCAAAATCACTTCGATGAAAAACTCTGCCGACCACATTCTTTCTTTGTTAACAAATCTTTTGAATTTCTCAAAATTAGACCAAGGCAAGGAAAGCCTCATAACTTCCGAATTCAACATCAGCGAATTCTGCGATGAACTCGGTGAGATGTTCGCGCCTCTCGCTAAAAACAAACAGCTTACTTTCGTTTATAAAAAAGATATTGACGACAATATCTTCGTTAAGTCTGATGCCTTGAAGATAAAACAGATTCTTAGCAACATCTTGTCCAATGCAATAAAATACACCATCAATGGCAAGGTGCATTTCATCGTAAGCAAGGATGAAAACAGCATGACATTCAACATCACCGACGAAGGTATCGGCATTCCTCAAGATAAACTGGACGAAATCTTCAAGCCATTTTCTCGCATCGACAATAACGAAAGCCTTATTGAAGGCAGCGGCTTCGGACTCTTCGTTGTGAAAGGTCTCATCGAATTGCTTAACGGAAAGATAAATGTAAATTCTGAAGTCGGAAAAGGCTCAAGCTTCACCATTAAAATTCCTGTTGAGTTTATAGAAAGAAAAGAGATAAAAGAAGAAAACATTGATATCAATGAACTTAAATCAGGACTTAAGTTAAATGCCCTGGTCGTTGATGACGACAAGACTCTACTGACAGTCATAGAGTCGATGTTAAACAAACTTGATATCAAATGTGACAAATGTCAATCTTCCATAGAATTCGAGAATGCGTTAAAAAACATTAATTATTACGATTTGATTCTCACCGACAGAGAGATGGGCGCATTCAGCGGACTCGATGTGTTAAAAAAAGTTAAGGAAATAAATACAGATAAAAAGGTCGTCTTGATGACCGCACGTTCAGAATACAACAAAGACATCGCAGTTGAAAAAGGCTTTGACGATTATTTAAGAAAACCATTTTCTATAAGAGAATTAGCGTCTTTACTTAATACAAATTTTCATTCTGAGACAAAGAATAATTCAAGATATCAGAACGACTTCCCCGACTTGTGTTCTATGTTCGACAATGACGATGACATCACTGAAATTTTGAACACATTTGTTGCAAGCACTGCAAACAATATCGTTATTTTCAATGAAACAATAAACGACGACAATTTCACCGAAGCCGTAAGATTATGTCACAAAATGCGACCAATGTTTGTTCAGCTCAACCAAAATGAATGTGCCGACTTTCTATTGAAAATGGATATGTTAAGAGGCAAAGACAAGAGTTCTTTCCCAGAATGGAAAGAAGAAGCTATCGAGTTTATGAATAAAGTCGACGACCTGATTTCGTATTTATATGAAAAATATGGTATAGAATAATTACAATTCTATACCATACAAATGCATCTTATTATACAATGTCTTTCTGTCGATTTGCAACATTTTAGCAGCTACAGTCTTGTTGCCGCGAGCCTGATTCAGTGCAGCAATAATCTGTTCCTTTTCATTCGCCTTATTGTTCAAGCTTAAATCACGGTTCTCGGATTCCTGCCGTTCTGTTTTTACGACTATCTGACTTTTGTTATCTTTTGGAAAATCAGGGAGGTTTTCTTTTCTCAAGACATTATCTCTTGTAAACAACACCGAACGACGGATCACATTACGTAACTCACGAAGATTGCCGTTCCAATTCTGTTGTTTCAAGATATCAAGAGAGTCATCAGAAATAGAGTCTACCTCCTTACCCAACTCTTCGTTTGCCTGACTTATAAAATGATAGCAGAACTCTTCTAGGTCTTCTATTCTCTCACGAAGCGGCGGCACGCTGACGGAAAACTCATTGATACGATGATACAAATCCTGACGGAACCTACCCTCTTCTATAGCTTTCTCTAAATCTTCGTTGGTAGCTGCGATAATTCTCACATCCACTTTTATGTCAGTAGCCGAGCCAACTGGACGGACCTTATGTTCCTGCAAAGCTCTGAGGAGCTGCTTCTGCACCTCGTATGAGAGGTTACCCACTTCGTCGAGGAATACTGTTCCTCCATTAGCTTCAACGAATACACCGGTCTTGTCCGATACCGCTGACGTGAAAGAACCTTTTTTATGACCGAACAACTCAGAAGGAGCCAGTTCCATGGAGAGACTGCCGCAGTCGACAGCTACAAAAGGCTCTGATTTTCTGTTGCTATTCTCGTGAATCATACGAGCTATATATTCTTTTCCTGTGCCGCTCTCGCCAAGAATGAGAACAGACATCTTTGTCGGAGCAACTAAGTCTATATGAGAATAAAGACGCTGCATTACAGAGCTGCTGCCTTTTACTACCTTATTTACAGATTGTTTCTGTTTGTTTTTTGGCTTATTGTCATCCACTTTGACATTTGCTTCGACTGGTGTTGACAATGCCATCTCAATCTTCTGCTGAAGTATTGTAGGATTTATCGGTTTCTGCAGATAATCAGAAGCACCTAGCTTCATCGCCAGCACAGCAGTCTGCACATCAGAATAACTAGTCATTATAATTAAAGGAGTCATGATGTTATTTTCTCTCAGCCAGGTAAGGAAAATAATACCGTCACCATCAGGGAGTCTTAAATCACTAAGAATCAAATCGAATGTTGTATCGGCGAACTCCGACTTGGCTTGTTCCACTTTAGAGACCCATGTCGTCTCCCAAGAATTCTTGGTAAACCAAGTCTTGAGCATGGTTCCGAAAGTAACGTCGTCTTCAAGTATTAAAATTCTCTGTTTCATTATCTGCAAATACTTATCGCAAATTTAGCGAATATTTCAAAGCGAAAGGAATTTATCACGATAAAAAAAGAAAGTCCGATATCTGGCGATACCGGACCTTTCCATAATATTGAAAACGAGCAGAAAAATTATTTGGTAACGACGACCAAATATTTTGTTACACTCCAGAATAATTCTGGATTTGAAATTTGTAATACTGATTGATTATCTTTTACAACGATTGTGTAAGATTCTGTTGGGTGAGCTGATAAAACTTTAGCTTTCTTTGTTGCGAAAACGATTTCTGAGAGTTCGCGTTTGTCAGCTTGTGTGAAAGCGTTAGCTGGAACTTCTTGTCTCAAGATATATTTTGAAGTCAAGATACCGTTAGCTTTTAATTCTTTTTTCTTTGCGCCAACGTAGTAAACTGTGTTCATAGCTGCGATTTGGTCAGCGATGATACGGCTTTGTTCATCTTTTTCAGCTGTAACTTTTGTAAGATCTTCGTTCAAGTTTGAAACTTGTGTGTTCAAACCAGCGATTTCTTGATCTTTTTGAGCGATTTGTTCTTGCATAGCAACGATTGTAGCTTCTTTTTCAGCTAATTGAGCTTGTAATTTCTTGATTGTGCTACGAAGTTGTGATCTATCTCTGTTTGATTTTTCGATAACATTTGACAATGAATCTAATCTTGCACGATTGATTGCCATGCTTTCTTTAATCTGAATTAATTCTGAGTTGAGTTGATCTCTTTGTGTGTTGTTTTCTGCTTTGATTAACATCAAACCTTCTGCGTCGCGAATTGCACTAAGATTATTTTCAACATCGCTGATAATGCCGAGAGCTGCATTATATTCTTTTTCGATGTTTTGATTTTCAACAACAACAGCTTCTTTTTCAGCTAATAATTGTTGATACTTCTTTGATTTCTCTACGCATGAGCTTAACATGAAAGCTACTAATGCTACTGATAAAATTGTTAAAGTTTTTTTCATTATTTTAAGTTTTAATTAAGTTAGTGTTCAATTCAATATTATTTAATCTAATTTCATACCAAATGGGAACAATTTACTTAAACATTTCAATTTATTGATAATCAAATTAGACTCTGCAAATTTAATAAATATTTTTCAAATATGCAACGTAGAATATTGTAGAATTTTTCTACATTTTTCCACAATGTGTAACCGTGTTATTTTCCACACCTACACTACTTAAAACCTCCTTTTTTCCTATATTTGATGTAGTTTGATTAAGATTCTTTGAGTATCAAACCATTAAGAAGAACTTGCATGAGAATGGGCAATGGATAAGAAATTGCTAACTTGTTTTGTTACACTATATTCCTCATGCTTTTCAAATAACTCTTTACAAAGTGTAAAGGTAATAATTTTATGGAATTATTGGGAATTATTATATCTATATA
>JBGVQR010000026.1:0-7159 GCA_045127605.1 Candidatus Limimorpha sp.
GTATAATATACTATATATGATATCAGCGATGCTAAAGCCGCTCCTTCCATTCCCCATATAGGGATAAGCTTGACATTCATCACTATCGCTGTAAATGTCAATATTATTGTAAAGAGTAAAGAGTAATAATAATATTTAGAATAGCTTAAGACCGTAGCTCCCACATTAAGAGAAGTGTTTGTGATTTTCACGACAGCGAGTATAAACACCACAAACTTAGCTTCGTCGTAGACATTACCATTAGGTATCAGCTTATATATCAAGTCGATATTTATCCATATCAGGAAGAAGATAAAAAACGATGCAATAAACTGATGCAATGAAACGCTTTGCACCAGCTTATTAACTCCAAGCATATCATTATCTTTCATTCCCTGAGAAATATGTGGACGTGATATTGCCGCAAGTGAGCGATACGGTATTTCCACCATACTTGCGATATAAACAGCTATAGTGTTGACACCAGCCACTGCCAGTCCTAATTTCCCGGAAACGAAAAATGTATTTAACACTGGTATAAGATTTCCAGCCAGAGAGGTCGCTATCAAAAATAAAGTGTAGAATATGAAGTCTTTACGCAACCATGATGTGACATACGATGGCTGTATCTTAAAAGAAACTTTCTTTAATGTAAAAAGATATATTACATTGAAAAGCGTTGCTATTCCGTATGTTAGACATAATGCTACCACCATCCCATCGAGACTTATCACATCGAAGGCATAAAGCAGATAAACCACCAAGGTCATAAGACGTATCCCGACTTCTCTGATGAACTTAGGGACTACTATTCGCATCAGGAGATTTGAGTTAGTCTCAAAGACAAGCAGATACACCATAAAAAACGCCATCGGAATGACGAAATATATGTAATCGACGAAGAGCGAGGAGTTTTGTGAGAAATAACTTTCTATAGGTTGCTTAAAGACAAAAAACAATATGGAAAAAATGATAAAACCAAAAAACGGTATTATGACAGTCCAGCCAAAGAAACCATGATCTTTCTCTTTCTCATCTTTGAAATACGGATAATATCTCATTGCTGAGGTATTTGTTCCGAGCTGCGCCAAGCCAGAAAGCAAAATCGAAGCATCGACTAAGATACGCGTCAATCCGACTTCTTCAGTGGTAAGGTATTTGGTAACAATAAAAAAGGTGGTGATGAAACCCACCAACACCCCTATATAATTCATTATTGAACCTTTTATGCTCTGTCGAACAACAATACCCATTTTAAATTGAAAATTGAAAGTTTAGGCAGTTCTATTATTTGATTTTATTCAAGACATTCTTGACGAATTTCTTGGTTGGGTAATCTGTATCATTGAATACATGATATAGTTCTGACATAAGAGGATATGCGTTGATATCTATAGCACTATCTTGTACTTTTTGATAGAACACGTCGACAGCAATACGACCTTCGAGAACTACTTTTTCTGAAATGCCACTGTTGAAGAAGCCCTTGCCTATCAAGAGGCCCAAGGTTCTGTTACGGCTCATGTCGTTGAGTGAAGTAAGAGCGAAGTCGCCGAAGCCGCAGTAATTGAACATCGTTATCTCCTGTCCACCAAAAGTAATCATCAAGCTACGCATCTCATTGATAGACTTTGTTATGAACAAAGACCTCATATTTGCAGAGTCGTAGTTTGCATCAAGCATACCGATGATGATAGCATAGATATTTTTTAAGATACTTGCAAGCTCAACACCTGTTATGTCGTTTGAGAAATCGAATCTGACATTGGTGTTTTCAAACAATTCTGACACCTCACTGAAATACTTATTATCAGAACATGCCAATGTAAAACCTGTATCCTGACGATTTATTATCTCTCTGGCGAAAGATGGACCTTTCATCATCATGAGTGGATTTTCAAACTGATCTTGGAGACAATGTGGTATAAGATTGTCACATTTTCCAAAACCTTTAGCCAGGTTCACAATGATGGATTTTGGATTTATATATTCCTTGTTTGAAATAAGATAACCTACTACTGCTGTTGATGGAATTGCCATGAAAACGACATCGGCATCTCTTAACACATTGATATCTGTCGTTGCCTTAAGATTTCTTGACAACTTAACGTTAGGGAAATATGTAAGGTTATATCTTAAATTATTGATTGATTCTACTACTTCTTCTTCTATAGAAAGCAAAGTGATGTCATCTACGCCTTTTCTTGCCAAAACATTTCCGACTGCAGTTCCGATAGCACCACTACCTACAAAAACGATTTTTTTCATAAAAAAAATTTTATGCAAAATTAAGACATTTCTTTCTAATTAACAAAGAAAAAAACGACCTAATTTTGAAGCTCAAAAATTCAAAAGCTCAGAAACTCAAAATCTACTTCTGAGTTTCTGAGCTTCTGAGCTTCTGAGTTTTAAACCACCGAGCATCTGACCACTCTGCTATCATCAGTGTCGCCCAATGTAATCTCCACCTTTATGAAATGTTCTGGCATGATAGGGTCTATCAACTCTGGCCATTCCAAGAGACAGAGGCTGCCTCCGTAGAAATAGTCCTCATAACCGATATCGAAGACTTCTTCCAGACTTTTTATTCTATAAAAATCAAAATGAAATACAGAGTCGAATGTCTCTGTCTGATATTCATTCACCAAGGCGAAAGTCGGACTGTTGACCTCATCTTGCACGCCTAATTTCGAGCAAAGGTTTTTGACCAAGGTGGTCTTTCCTGCACCCATATTTCCATAAAAAGCAATGATGTTTGACTTATCGCGCCAGCTAATCAACAAGTCTGAGACCTTCGACAACTCTTCTATTCCGTTTATTTTAAATGTTATATCTTGCATTGTTAAAAATTATTTGCTTGTCAAGAACGCAACAGGTATCAGCATCTCATTCATAGAAATGCCACCATGTTGGAATGTGTTTTTATAATAGTTTACGTAATAATTGTAATTATTAGGATAAGCGAAGAAATCGTTTGCACGGGTGAAGACATAACATGTGCTGATATTAGCTTTGGGCAGGAATATCTTTTCAGGATCACGTGCCTCAAAGACTTCTTTCGCATTATATTTCAAGCTCTTGCCATATTTATATCTCAAATTGGTATTGACTTCCCTATCGCCCAAAATCTTCACAGGATTCTTCACCCATACCGAACCATGGTCGGTGGTAACGATGACATTGCATTTTTTCTGTGAGATATATTTCATGATATCGAACAAAGAAGAATGTTCAAACCACGAAAGCATCAAGGAACGATAAGCCTCTTCATCCGATGCCAACTCTCTGATTATCTCCATCTCAGTGCGAGCATGCGACAACATATCGACGAAGTTATAAACTATGACATTGAGTTTGTTCTGCATCAGGTTCGACATCTGCTCAGCGAGTTTCTTGCCAGCTGCCAGGTTCAGAACTTTATTGTATGAATATTTTATATTCTTTCCGAAGCGACGCAGCTGTTCTCCAAGGAGTTCTTCTTCGTACTGGTTTTTCGTTCCTTCATCTTCCTCGTCGACCCAATATTTAGGGAAGCGGCGACGTATCTCTAGCGGCATCAATCCTGCAAAGATAGAGTTACGTGCATATTGTGTCGCTGTCGGCAAGATACTATAATAGATGTCATCGTTTTCAGTTCTGAAATAAGGCTCCAACAAGGTCTGGATAGACTTCCACTGGTCGTAACGAAGATTATCAATAAGAATGAAAAACAAAGGCTTGTCATTATCATCGAGATGAGGAATGACTTTATCGCGAATTAAAGTGTGTGAAAGCGTTGGCTTATCTTCGCAATTAGGCTGTACCCAAGCCGTGTAGTTACGTTCCACATAACGAGAGAAAAGCGAGTCAGCTTCCAGCTTCTGCATTGAAAGAACCTCCTTGATTCCCTCATCATTTGACTTCTGTAGTTCCAACTCCCAACGAGTGAGATTTTTATAAACATCAACCCATTCGTTATAATTGAGATTGTTGTTCATATCCATTCCGATTTTACGGAATTCCTGCTGATATTTCGATGTCGACTTCTCATCGACGAGCTGTTTCTGTTCAAGGTTTCTTTTAAGAGAAAGCAGAATCTGATTTGGATTGACAGGCTTGATTAGATAATCCGCAATCTTATTTCCGATGGCATCTTCCATGACACCTTCCTCCTCGCTCTTGGTAATCATCACGATAGGAATATTAGGAAATTCATGCTTTATCCTCTCCAATGTCTCGACACCAGAAATGCCAGGCATCTGCTCATCCAAAAACACTATATCAAAATGACGTTCACGAACCAAGTCGATGGCTTCACTGCCATTGTTAGTCGTAACGACTTCATAACCTTTCTTTTCCAGAAACATAATATGAGGCCTAAGAAGTTCTATCTCATCGTCAGCCCAGAGAATACTTGTCTTTACCATAACTATTTTTTTGTCAACAGACAACGGACAACAGTCTTTGTCCATATTATTTATCATTATTAATTTTACCGTCAGCACTATTCATCGAAGACCAAGCACTGATGGCAAAAATATCAACGACTATATTTTAAAATTGTTTTACAAAGATAAAAAATATTTTGCCAAATCAGACGTGTCAACGTGTGTTTATTTTCAAGGTGGCGTCGAAGCGCCGAATATTGCCTTCGACAAGCTCAGGCACACCTCAGAAACTCAAAAAACACAGAAACTCAGAAACTTAGCAACTCAGCATCTCGGCGTCTTGGCGTCTCGGTGTCTCGGTGACTTTCAAAAATCCTCATACCCTTAGTTCCTCAAATCCTCAATCCCAAATTCCCAATAATGTCTCTCGCTATCATCGACTCCATTCCTAATTTTTCTGCTGCCATATCTCCTGCTTTTCCATGAAGATAAATGCCGAGCAATGCTGCTTCTTGAGGTGTATATCGTTGAGCGAGAAGCGACAAAATAATTCCCGTCAAGACATCGCCACTTCCTGCCGTCGCCATTCCCGGGTTGCCAGTAGAGTTAAAGAAACACGTTCCGTTAGGGAATGTGATAGCAGTATGCGCGCCCTTCTGTACAATTATTATATTATGTACGACCGACATTTTTCTCTGAAGTTCAAGACGTTCGTAAGAGTTATTTGTCTTTCCGAACATACGGTCGAACTCCTTAGGATGTGGTGTAAGTATTGTGTTATCTGGCAAAAACGATAGCCATGTAGGATTGTCGGCTATTATATTCAAGGCATCGGCATCAAGTACCAGAGGCTGCGTCGCTTCTTGTATTATCTTCTTCGAAAGCGTTACGGTCTCTTCATTCTTTCCTATCCCTGGTCCAATGCCGATTGCTGTATATGGAAGGATATCGTTTATCTCCGTGCAATGTGTGTTCGATTTGTCGATGCTCGTCATTGCTTCAGGCAGATATACCTGCATTGGAAGCAGTGCGTCTTTAGGAAGATGCGTCGTCAGCAGTCCGACACCCGTTCTCATACACGCCTCGGCTGCGAGAAGAGCAGCGCCTGTCTTGCCCGACGAACCCGCCACCAACAAAGCATGTCCGTATGTGCCTTTATGCGAGAACTTCGTGCGCTTACGAATTATTGGCTTCACCACATCTTCTGTCGTGTAGAAATTCAAAGTTTCTACATTGTCAATAAAATCCTTATGAAGTTTTATGTCAAGCACTTCCCATTTACCAATGAAAGCGTCATATTCTGGAAACATGAAAGCCAGCTTCGGAAATTGGAAAGACAGGGTGTAATCAACTTTGGCTATTGGCTGTTGGCTTTTTTGAGATTCTGAGTTTCCGAGCTTCCGAGTTTCTGAGATAAGTCCAGAAGGAATGTCGATTGCAATTTTTATCGCGTTGGATTTGTTAATATATTTTATCAGTTCAGCTGTGAATCCTTCTATTGGTCTATTCAAGCCCGAACCGAAAATCGCGTCTATAACAATATCGTTGTCATAAATCTGAGGGAAGTCGTCTTCAGAGAAAATATCGTACATCGGGACTTCCGTCTCCTCTTTAAGGCGAGTGAAATTTATCTCACAGTCGCGGCTCATCTTATCTGAATAACGAACAATAAAAACCTGCGGAATTATGCCGCTGAAATAAAGCATGCGAGCGAGAGCGAGACCGTCTCCCCCATTATTGCCGATTCCACAAAAAATTTTAACAGAAACTTCCTTGGTCTTGCAGCGTTTCATAAACCATTCATAAACCATCGACGACGCACGCTCCATCAAGTCTACGGAATCAATAGGTTCGTTCTCAATTGTAAAAGCGTCAGCTTCTCTTATCTTTTCAACAGGAAGTATCTTCATTTTTGTTGGATTTTCGTTTTTACAAAATATTTCTACTTTTCTATATTGATGGAAGATTATGCAATTTGTCAATAAAATTGTCGATTGATTGCAACAATGGTTTTAAATCAAACTTTATGATATTGTATATTTCTTCCGCATCAATATCGAAATAATGATGAGCTATTATGTCTCTTACACCCATAATCTCAGTCCATGGTATAGAGGCATCTTCGCATAAAACTTTTTTATCAGTTATTTTATCAAAGCTTTTAATACTTTCTCCTATTGCAATAAGAAGCATACAAGATGCATCTAACTTTTCCATTCCGTATGATGAGGTTAAAAAATCATCTACACTTTTTATGTCTTTGGTTCTTTCTTCCAGACGTTCAATAGCACTTTTTATTTTTTTTAATATTTCAATTGCCAGCTCTTTCTTTGAATACTTCAATTCCATCGCGCTCAATCTCTTTTTTTAAAGTTTCATTCATGTTTTTATGTTCTCTTACCACGTCGACATTACAACCTAGTATTTTTTCTAAATAATTCTTAAGTCTTATATGTAGCAACATATTAGGATTCATCACGACACAAATATCGAGATCACTATCACTAGTTTGCTCACCTCTTGCGACGGAACCAAAAAGACGTAAAGACTTAACTCCGAATTGAGTTCGCAACACATCCGAAAAAGACTTAATTATTTCTATATATTCGTTGCAAGATTTCATGTCAATCGTATAACAATGCAAAGATATAAAAGTTTAAAATAAAAACAAGATGAAGTTGTTTGATTTTTTATTGTTCCAATCTTTTGCTCAAAACCACTAACATTTAAAAACTCCTCATACCCTTAATTCCTCATACCCTCAGTTCTTCATACCCTTAGTTCCTTATCAAGAAAGTCTCTCAATAAGAGCA
>JBGVQR010000027.1:0-64101 GCA_045127605.1 Candidatus Limimorpha sp.
AGTGCCCTGGATGCCATTATAGAGAGCAAAAAGATCAGAGGCGTAAACACCTACTGTAGATTATACGATATAGATAGGAGAAACTTTATAGCCCAAAGAAAAGATCTTGATCGTGGCTGGTTTCAGGTTTCCTGGCTTCAACCTATGGTAAGAGAGTATGGCGTGAGTGCCAAATGGCTGCTCACTGGATTTGGCAGAATGTTCGATAATGAATAACAAAAAAAGGCGATACCAATCCCAGGATCGCCTTTTTTCATCTTTCCCCCACACCCCCTATCTATACACTTATACAATAGCTATAAATTAATTAATAAATAATTTTTATTTATTAATATATTATGTATAGCAGCTCAAAACTTTTGCTTAGGCAAAATGGGTGATTTTGCTTAGGCAAAACTATACTCAAACCAGATAAAGCTACTACTGATTATCAATACTTTACTAATTTTTGCTTAGGCAAATTCTTATTTTTGCTTAGGCAAAACGCAAAACAGGCATTTTTACCAGTATGCCACTATTGATTTTCAGCGATTTATAAAAATTTGCTTAGGCAAAACACCATTGTTTGCTTAGGCAAAATTATTTTGCTTAACCATTTGCTTAGGCAAATTTTCATAAGTTGTTGATAATCAGCAAAAGTTTATATTTTAACTGCTTGCCACCAGTTTTGCTTAGGCAAAATCACACACATAGCCTATACTGATTTTCAATACATTACAGAATTTTGCTTAGGCAAATTCTTATTTTTGCTTAGGCAAATACACTGGTTCCTCCACTTTACCAAGTGAAAGCTGTAGCAGATCCAGCACTTTTCTGTTAGCCTTATCTATCGGATCCCAGGATTTGCGTATATACATATCCGTTACCCTCATAGAATCATCTACATGGTTAAGGGCAGCGTGAACGGTGTATTTATCCACCTCTGCATCATTGAGGGCTATAGTAGCCCAGGAATGCCTGGCAGCGTAAAACTCCAAATCATCCACACCAATGAGTTCACCGATCTTTTTTAATCCTTTATTAATTGCAGTGCTGAGTGTATCTAAATTTGAGTACATCTTATAAAACCTAAACACCCTTTCACCAGATGGATCTCTGTACTTATCTACCAATGCTTGAATCTCTGGTTCTATTTTGATGGATATTTCAGCCTTATCCACACGCCTCTCCTTTGTCTTTGTTCTCTGATAGGTAATTCTGCCATCCTTACAATCCGTACAATTATACAGATCTATGGCATTCATACCCACCAGACAAAAACTCAGCAGAAACATATCCCTGGCAAAGTTAAAACGGTTTGTACCTGGTTGCATAATCTTTGAATACTCCAGGTCAGCTATCGCCTGGATCTGCTCAATAGTCAAAGCTCGTTTTCTGGGAGCTGGCAGCTTTGGAAAATCAATGTGGTTGAATGGAGAGTTTGGAATCCTGATAATACCAGCATCTTCATCATTATACTCCTTTTTAGCTCTATTGTGGATCGCCCTCAGTCTATTCAGGTAATTATGCTGTACATAACCTCTGGTAACATTCGGCTGCTTCCCAATCCAAGCTATCCAATCATTCAGGAATTTTACCGTAATTTCCGAAATCATCACTTTATCCCTGCCAACAAATTTAACCAGTGATCTGATTGCAGTAATATAACTGGCAGCATTACCGCCATGCCCAGAGGCTTTCATTCCCTCAACGACTTTCCTGGTGTATGCCACTATATCCAACTCAAACTTTTCCTGTTGGTCTGAGGTGATAAGATCCACCACTTGCTCCACGCTCATAGTCTTTAGCCTCTCACCGACACGATCACACCGATCACGATACTTTTTTATTAGATCATCCGTAAGGTCTATGTACTTTTGATTTTTTAGTTTCAGAGAGCGTGTAAGATCCTCCTTACTCACATACCATACTGTCGATAGGTATTTTTTTCGTTTATTCTGAGTTACTCTAATCTTAATATTATAGGTACCATCCTCACGTTTTTGGTGAGCATACACTTCTGCCTTGAATGTAGCCATATTACTGTAGAACTATTGTAGAACTTTTTACCGCAAAAATAATGCTTTTTTGCGGAATTTGCGGAATAAAAAAAGCTCATACCTAAAAAGTATGAGCTTTATGTAGCTCCGATGGGAATCGAACCCATATCCCAGGTTTAGGAAACCCGTATTCTGTCCGTTGAACTACAGAGCCTTACATTATTTTTCTTTTATTTTTAACTCACAAAAGTTTTCCAGCTTAGAAAATTTCCTTTTACCCAGATTTAAAGTTTGGGAAGCTTTCGCTCTGCCAACTGAGCTACATCCGCTTTTGAGTCTGCAAAATTATAGATATTTTCAACTCAACCTTCAATTATATGGTAAAATATTTCATTAGATGGTGTACTTTCATCCTAATGCGTTAGGGATTGAAGCGGCATCCTTTTGGAGCGCAGCGGAAAAAGATATAGCGTAAAGCCCGACGGCTTCGCCGGAACGCCCTAAAGAAAGTTACCGAGTTGCTAAGTAAATAGTCCAAAGCTCAAAGTTCAGAGTTCAAAGTTCAAAGTTCAAAAAAGTCTGTTGTCCGTTGTCTGTTGTCCGTTGACTTTTGTTATCTTTGCAAAAATTGAAATCAATAAAATTTTCCATAATGAAACACCTTATTAATTTATTACTCGTTGCCATGATTTTGTTAACATCATGCAACAATCAGACATCTGATGTCAAGTCTGAAACCACATCTCCTCAGACAGACGAGATTACACAAAAAGCCTTGGAAGAATGGCGTGCAGAACACTTCGGAATGTTCATCCACTTCGGCATCTACTCCGAACTCGCAGGATGGTGGAAAGGCGAAAAGATTCCTTTCTACGGCGAACAAATCATGAACCACGCACGCATCACAACAGAAGAATACGAAGCTGTCGCTAGAGAATTCAACCCTAAAGACTTCAACGCTGACGAAATCGTATTGCTTGCAAAACAAGCTGGCATGAAATACATCGTCATGACATCAAAACATCACGACGGTTTCTGTATGTTCCACACAGAGACAACAGATTATAACATCGTCGACTTCACACCTTTCGGTCGCGACGTGGTGAAAGAATTGTCTGACGCATGTAAACGCCACGGCATCAAATTCGGTCTCTACTACTCTCTCCCTGACTGGCACTACCCTCTCGGCATCCCTCGCCTCGCTCCAGACCCAACGACAAAATGCCACGAATATGTGAACCAAGTCTACTCTCCTCTTGAAATAGTAACACCTGAACTCGAAGATTACATCGTAGCTCAGGTGACAGAACTTCTCACCAACTACGGCGACATCAACACTTTATGGTTCGACATGGGCCTCGTAACACCAGAACAAAGCAAACGTTTCCGCGAGACTGTGAAATCACTTCAACCAGAATGTATCATCAACGGAAGAATCATGAACAACCAAGGCGACTACATGACATTGCCTGACAACGGCGATGTTGCTGGTTACGAAAATATCTTCTGGGATAACCCAGCATCTCTCTATGGAACATGGGGCTACAAATCATGGATTAACCGTCCTGACGTCGACAAACAAGTTGATGTTCAATTAGGAAGATTATTCAGCACTGTAAAACACGGTGGCGTATTCTTGCTCAACATCGGCCCTGACGGCGATGGTAATGTCATACCTTACGAAAAAGAAGTCCTGACAAAAATCGGAGATTATTTCAGACAAAACCCAGATGCTTTGGACAAAATTGAAGTAAGCTACAGAGAAATTCCAGTTGTCAATGCCGAAAACGGAACTTTTGAACTCACAGAAACCAACGGTACAAAACACGCTGCCATCGACGGAACTGGTTACATGAGCACACAGACTGACTCATGGCGTTCATGGGAAATGGAAGTCGCTGAAAACGGAACATACGACGTATTCGTAGTTTATATTCCAGAAAACCTCGACAAGAGATATTCTTTCGAATGTGGTGACAACGTCATCGCTCATACTCTGCCAGGCGTCGACCCAATGATTCAGACTTCATATGTTGGAAAAATGGACCTCAAAGCAGGCAAACAAACATTCAAACTCGACCAAGCCGACAGATGCTATCCATTAGAACCACTCGGTCTGGAAGTGAAGAAAATTATTGTGAGGAAAAGTCTTTGAAGAACTCTAAACTCAGACACTGACACTAAGTCAAAGACTCAAAGTTTCTCAGTGACTTGGTGACTCGGCGACTTATAAAATCTCTCGCAAAGTCGCAAAAAACGCAAAGATAATTAACAGTCTTCAATCATAAAAAAAGCATCGCAGAAATTCTACGATGCTTTTTTATTTTGAGTTTCTGAGATTTCGAGTTTCTGAATTTCTAAATCTCTTATTCCCCTGCTGTTGCAAGTGGTGATGGTGTTGTATATGTTCTTGCTGCAAGTTCTTTATCGAACATATAAACAGCGTATGGATTGTCTTTAATCATGCGAAGACTGTCAATCATCTTTTGTGCAGTTTCTTCTTCCTCAACTTGTTCGTCGATGAACCAAACGAGTCTGTTTTGTGTTGCGTAGTCTTTCAACTCGACTGCCAAAGCATTGATATTGTTGATTAAAGATGTAACTTTTTGTTCGTGTTGCAATGTATCTTCAAAAGCTTCCAATGGTGATTCCCATTTTGTCTTTACAGCGTCGATAGCCTTAAGTTCAACGCGACCGCCACGTGAAACTAAGTAGTTATAGAAAATCATAGCATGGTCTTGTTCTTCTTTAAACTGAACTTCAAACCAGTTAGCGATGCCGCCTAATCCCATTTCGTGGAAGTTTGTTGCCATTGACAAATAAAGATAAGCTGACCATAACTCAGCGTTTATCTGCGCATTGATAGCGTCTTGTAATTGTTTGTTAATCATTTTATTTATTTTTTAGTTTAAAATTTTCAATTATGAATTATGCATTATGAATTATGAATTACCTTTAACCATAACGCCTCTGCAAATATATACAAATATTTTTTCAAAATGTTTCATAAAGTAAAGATAAATTTCTATCTTTGTGATGTTCAAATACAAACGCTTATGTCAGCTTTAACAAACAAGGATAAACAACAACTCGAAACATTAAATATTTCGATTGATCAAGTTGAAAGACAAATCAACCAATTCAAGACAGGCTTCCCTTACAGCGATTTAGTCGCGCCTGCAACAATTGGCAATGGCATAATAAAATTCACAGATGCTGAAGTTCAAGAACTTATAAAACAATTCGAGGAAGACAAAGAATACTACGATATCTTGAAATTCATTCCAGCATCTGGCGCAGCAAGCCGCATGTTTAAAACGATTTATTCTTTTGTTGAAGAATATAAAGGCAAGGAGATTCCAGAAGATTTCTTGAAAAAAGAAAATGTGAAATTCGACTCTATCGAAAACTTCTTCTTAAGTATCAGAGATTTCGCCTTTTACGATGACTTAAAAGCAAAGTTGGCAGAATGCGACAAAGACATCAACACTCTTCTTAACGAAAATCGCCTTGTTGAGATTGCAGAATTCCTACTCGAAAACGAAGGCCTCTGCTACGGAAAACTGCCTAAGGCTTTGTTAAAATTCCACAGATACAAAGAGACTTCTCGTTTCGCTCTCGAAGAGCATCTCGTTGAAGCGACACAATACAGCACCGTATATACTGAAGACGGCGAGATAGCACAGCTGCACTTCACCGTATCACAAGAACACCTCGACATATTCAAGAGAACCGTTGAAGAACTGCTTCCACTATACGAAAGAGAATATGGCATCCGCTACGACATCACATATTCCGTACAAAAGCCATCAACCGACACTATCGCTGTGGATATGAACAACGAGCCTTTCCGTAACAACGACGGCAGCCTTCTCTTCCGTCCAGGCGGTCACGGCGCATTGATACAAAACCTCAACGACCTCAAGAAAGAAGTCATATTCATCAAGAATATCGACAATGTCGTCCCTGACAGATTAAAATCAACGACTTACGACTACAAGAAAGTTTTGGGTGGTTATCTCTTCAGATTGCAGCAACAACAATTTGAATATCTTAACTTATTAGATGAAGGTTGTCTGGCAAATGATGAAATTGACGAAATAGCAAAGTTCGCCAAGGAAAAACTCATGATCGACATTCCTAATTTCTACAAGACATATAACGAAATTGAGAAGATCGACTTCCTTTACAGCAAGATGAACCGTCCGATGAGAATATGCGGCATGGTGAAAAACGAAGGCGAGCCTGGCGGCGGTCCTTACTGGACAAGAAACAGCAATGACGAGGTCTCATTACAAATCGTCGAGTCGTCACAAATAGACCATAAGAATGAGAAACAAGAGGCGGTTTTCCAATCAGCGACACACTTCAACCCTGTCGATTTGGTATGCGCAACATACGACTTCAGAGGCGAGCCATTCGACTTGAACGATTACATAGATTATAACACAGGTTTCATCTCACAGAAATCTAAAGACGGCAAAGAACTCAAAGCATTGGAGTTGCCAGGATTATGGAACGGCGCAATGGCCGACTGGATTAACATCTTCGTCGAAGTTCCAATCATAACATTTAACCCAGTGAAGACTGTCAACGATTTGTTGAGAGACAAACATCAGGAGAATTGAGTTAGGAATTGAGGGTGGAACACCTTATTTCAATTCATAATTCACAATGCATAATGCATAATTAAAAATAAAAACTCAAAACCTCAGAACCTCAGAATCTCAGAAAAATATTTTGAGGTTTTGAGGTTTTGAAATTTTGAAGTTCCAACCAAAAAACTACCAAATAAAAGGTATCACTTTATATCTTACTTTTTGCTTGTATTCCTTATATCCTTCCAGTCCTTCTTCCAAAACTTGCTCTTCGTTATTCATTCTGACTGCTATTATCGGAATATATGCTAACATTATTGCAAATGAAATAATTGAACCTAGAATCAATGGTATCGACAAAAACATAAGAAGCGTTGCCGAATACATCGGATGACGAACGACACCATACAATCCTGTGTCTATCACTTTCTGATTTTCCTGAATCTCAATGGTTCTGGAAAGAAAAGCATTCTCTCTCATGACTTCAGCATACATCAGATAAGACAAAAGGAATATCACTGTGCCAATCCATATCACATAATCTGGTAAGGAATTCCAAGAATAACGAAAGTTCAATCCAGCAACGACAAATGCTGCAACAAACATAATTCCCGACAATGCGACAACCAATTTCTGCTCGTTGACTTTCTCTTTTGCATCGAGACGTCGCTCTAGAAGTTTTGGAGATTTAAACAACATCACTATCCCCAAGAAAAGCATCGGGACAAACAAAACCGCTACAAACAACCAAGCGTTCCAATAATGCAAGGTTCCAGCTGGCAAAAACAATAAAACTCCTATTGCTACAAAACCAGCAATAATCTTTTTCAAAGCTTGTAAGAACAAATTATTTTTCATCATAATTCATTTTAACATCAACAAAATTCTTTTTGCAATTTCTTCCGGACAATCTACCAAAAGCTGCCCGTGATTCATTTTTCTAAACACCTCAACTTTCACTTCAGGACAAAGTCTTTTAAGATGTTTGACTTGCGGTTTAGCCACAAAAGATTCTTTAGTTCCATGCCAATAATGAATGTCGTTACCGTTAATAGACTGTAACTTATTAGTATAGACAGATTTATATCCATCCAAGACTGCTCTTCCTCCACCGTAAGGATAAACCTTTTTACATTCATCAAGTAATACATCGAAATAATGAGAATGGAAGACCCAACGCCAGAATCCAGTCCAATGATAACAAGTCCAGACATTGAAACACTGCAGATAACGAAGCGGACCAACGAGCCACTTAGGCAGCGGCAGCAATGGCGCTGCATCCAAAACCGCATGATTTATAACAATCTCATCACGCTCCAAAATACGAGACAATATCTTTCCTCCCAATGAAAGTCCGTAAGCGCAATATAAGTGTCCATCATAATTTTTCTTAACATAATTTATGATTTGAACAGCTTGGTCATCAACGGAAGTGAAATGAGTGTGTTTTCCAACGACAAAGCCATCGACTTCCACAGCGATGATATGAAAGTCATTTTCAAGGAGATTGATAAGAGGAATGAAAATCTCATATGAGACACCCAATCCAGAAATCAACATCAAAGTCGGGGCATTTTTATTTCCGAAAACGTTGAAGTTCATATTAACAAACAACCTCCCCTATTTCATAAAGATATTCTGGCGCAAAGTCGGCTCCATTTTCCCACTCTATTGTATTAAATCTTATACTGAAACTTTTAAAATAATCTGTATTTTTCAATGGAATAAAAGCTTCGCCATTTAATGATGATGACAAATCAACAATCTTAACGACATCATTATTAAACCATAATTTGATTTTATATTCATTCAAATACTCAGCTTTTACTACTTCCAAAAACATATTATTTCATTTTAAAGGTTCAATTTTTTCAAGAATCTTTCCATTTTGCGAGCGACACCAATTTTCCATCAAATCTTCACGATGTAATTCCAACCATTCCAATATCAACTTAACTGCTCTACCAGGCATCTCGCCTTTAACAACACCATCTTTTATATTGACTATTATTTTATAATCTCCATACCATGCATGAAAATGCGGAGGCTGATGGTCTGAAAAATTCATCAATATAAAGATTCCATAAAATCTGCAAATTTCTGGCATATAAATTTATTTTTAAAGTTTCATATAATTTTGATTATGATGCCAAAATTATACAAATAATTTCAAATACAATTTGATTTCAAAGAAAAAGAATAACTATTTTTTTTAATTTCACAAAATTTCAATATTTTTTAACTTTTACTATTAATTTTCATTAAGATATAACAATCACCCCAAAGCTTCTTTTTGCAATAAAATTCACTTATATTTTTTTAAAAAATAATAGCGAAATAAATCTTAATTTTGTCGTTATCTTTTTTACAATCTATTTAAAATTATTCACATGGTAACATTTATAGAAATAATAGCAAACCTCATAATCATCGCATTCATGATGATTATCATAGGTTTAATAGCTTTAATAATTTCAGGCATCGCTCATATCTTCGGTGCCAACTTCAAATCGTTTTTTAGAAAATCATTGTGGTTCACGCTCCTCGCTCCTATCCTATTCTGCTACGGATTTTTCATCGAGAGAAACCAATGTCAAGTCAAGAAAATAGAAATAGAAAATGATGAAATTCCAGCGTCGTTCAATGATTATAAGATAGTCCAGATTTCCGACCTTCATCTTCATTCTTTTAAAAACAGAGCAAAGACATTGCAAAAATTCGTTAACGAAATCAACGAGCAAAATGCCGATATTGTAGTCTTCACTGGCGACTTAGTCTCTTATGGTCCTTGGGAATTAAACGGATTAGACACAATCCTTTCCAAGATAAAAGCCAAAGACGGAGTCTATTCTGTTTTAGGCAACCACGACTACAGCGCATACAGCAACTTCCCAGATTCCATCCAATGGAAATATGTAGAGGAATTGAAAAATAGGCAATTCAAAATGGGATGGCTCTTACTTCTTGACGAAAACGTAAATATAATTCGCGGCAACGACACAATATCTTTAATCGGAGTAGAAAACATCTCAACACATAGAGCATTCCTTTCTTTCGGAAATCTTAAAAATGCGATGAAATATTCTTCTGGCGATTATAAAATTCTGTTAAGCCACGACCCAACACATTGGGAATTAGAAGTCAAAGACACGCCAGAAATCGACTTGATGCTCTCTGGTCACACTCATGCCATGCAGTTCTCATTATTCGGTTGGTCGCCATCATCGTTTATTTTCAATGAAGTAGCAGGACTTTTCAAACACAACGAACAATATCTTTATGTCAACATCGGATTAGGAGAAACTCTGATGAAGACAAGAATCGGAACGAAACCGGAAATTACGGTAATTGAGTTGATAATGAACAATGTAGAGACACATTGAATGTATCATTCCTTAAAACCTGAATTTTACTGAAAGAAAGATTTCCATCGGTCGTATCTCATAGATAGATTCCACGATAGAAAACGCTCCCGAATAATATGAGACGTACAATTTATTGTTGAAAATGTTATTGCATTTTAACTCAAAATCGAGTTTGTATTTCGGAATGGAATATTGATATGACGCATCGAAATAGATATAATTTTTTCCTAAATGTGAATATATCTCTGAGTTCAAAGTGATGAGATGGTCTCTGTGAGGAAAGATGTTTAGCTTGCAATAATGTCGCAGATAATTAACATCGCTTTTCTTGACATCTTCGCTAAATGTCTGTATGTTATTGAAATTAAATGAATAATTGAAATGCGCCCAGTGTTTAATCGTCACCATCATATTCGGCATTATGCTCGCTGAAATATTCTTGTTCTCGACAAGACTTCCGTTCAAGATGTTATGCCGCGTGTTGTGAAGAAGATTGGCTTTCAATCCTATCGTCGTCTTTATCACTGAGATGAATTTCTTGACGTTAAGATTTATCACATGATAATCTGAAGTGTTCGGACTTTCAATCATCTGAAGATATGAAGCTCCGTTTTCGTCGATGTCGTATTTATAAATTATGTCGGAATTTCTGTGCTGATATGTGTACGACAAGGAACTGTTTATCGCATAGAACGGCTGGTTGAAAGTAAACCGCACGTTGGCTCTTGTCAAATCCGAGACCGACATCGGGGCTATCATCGTAAAAAGACTCTGATAATCACTCAGGACAGGATTGTCGTAATAATTTTCAAAGTTGTCGATATTCTGCTCATACTGACCGCTGGCATTTATCTTGAACATATTATTAAATTCATATTTAAAAGAGAGCTTCGGATTGAGGAAGACCTTCGTAAGTTCCTGCTTTTCTTCGCGATTGTTCGTCGTGGCATGATTCAAAGAAAGAGGAATGTTTAAGACAAAAGTAGCTCTTCTCAGTTTGTATTCAAGTCTCGAACTGAAATATGGTTTTGTATATGTATGATTCACATCGTTTATTAACGAAATATGACCAAGTAAGTTTTCATGAGGAAATACTGCAAGATTTGTCTTGACCTTGTTTTGATAATGACTGATTCCCAACTTACTGCTTACGATTATATTACCGAATGTAAATATTCCGCTCAACGCTTCATTTGTAAAAAATCGCTCTTTGTTGAAATGCTGACTTGTTTTCTGATAAGGTTTTCCTACATTGAAAATCTCTTCAAATACTCCCGGTTCTACATTCAGAGATTCAGGCAGATTGTCGTAAGAATTATACGACACGAAATCCAAAAGATGTTTGCCTACAGGAAACAACACGCGCAGGTCATTCGCCACTGACATTGCGTCATTGTTAAGAATTTGATTTATGTTTTCGTCGTTATTCAAAACATATCCGTATGATTTGTTCCATCGTTTTGAAAATTCGATTTTATCTTTCACATAAGCCTTCTTGTCGTTTCTGTCGATAGCGACATCACCTTTCAGGTAATAATCGTAAATTTTGTTATTTATATTTTCAGTATATGAAATCGTATCATTTGGAAGGAAATATGTGTTTTGTTGTGACGAATTTTGTTTTTGCAAATCGTTGATATAAGAGAGATTGACTCTCATCTGTGTTGTCTTGCTTATCGGAGCGAGTATGTTGAAATTCGCGAGATGCGAAGTGTTGTCCAAATATCTGCTTTTCTCTATTAAAGGTATCGGTGAACTTATTATCGAAAGTTCCTCATCTGCATCGGGAGCCTCTTCGTCCGCATCTTGATAATAGCTTATCATATTGTTATTCAGAAGATCTTTACCGATATTATTACTTTGAAGAGAAGCCATCATCTGCATCTTGTTTGTGAAAAGCATCGGCGTGACATTGGCGTTCCACAGCAAAGGATAAGCCCCGATTCCGACTTCTCCCGAACCTGTGACGGTAACGTCTTTCGACAGTTTTATATTGAGAGAAGCTCTGTCTGTCTCGATGCGGTCTTGAAGCAATTGTATCGGTTGATGGTTTTCGTAAATCTCCACCGACGCCACCGACTGATGCGGCAGGTTCTTACTGATGGTAGCATATTGCCCGTCCATCAAGTCCATGCCTTCCACATAGAATTTCTGTATCGGCAGGCCTTGGTATAGAATCTGACCGTTGCCTTCCACTTCTATTCCAGGCATTTTCTTCAGCACATCTTCAATGCTTTTATCTTCAAGACCTACAAAAGAATCAACGAAATATTCTACAGTATCGCCAGTTTTCTCAATAGAACGCGCCATCACCGTAACGCCTTTCAACTCATAGACTTCTTCTTTCAAAACGAAGTCGATTGTTTGAGAAGTGTTTGTAATACGTTTTGTTATTTTTTCATAAAAAGAAGAATTAGTCTTTATGTCTAAGCTGTCTGCCGGAAGGTTGAAACTTATTTCATAGTTGCCGTCGATGTCGGAAAAACCGTAAGCCATTATCAAGTCGCTACCAATATTATGAACTAAAACGCTGACATTTGGAATAGGATCGCCTGCGGTATCAGCAAGACGACCGCTGATTACAGTCTGCGACTGAACTTTCATACTGACTAAAATCAATATGAGGAATAATATCAACGTTGATTGTTTCATGTTTTCTATGTCTAAGGACTAAAGGCTAAAGACTAAAGGCTTTGTCCAAGATTATTTTTATTCCTAATTCAGACGTGTCTCTACATTTATTTCCTATCCAATTCTATCGGATTATTTTTAGACTTTTCATATTCGATAGCTTTTTGAATAGACTTATCATTGGATGACATGGTAGTTATGCTATGTGATATTTTGTTTTTATCTTGCAACTTGAAGAATTCTTTTTTTGTTGTTGGAATTTTTTCTTCAATGACTTCGTATATCATCATTAGTTCAGATGGCTTCTCTATCGAAATGAATTTGTATGAATAATGGTCTTGTGTATCTGCAACATTTAAGATGAGACCGGGCAGACCGCAGAATTTATAAGGACCGTCACTGATAGGAATCTCCATAGTGAACCAGGCTTCCCAGATACGACCTCCGAAATCACATATCGCTTTCTGACAAGCATAATTGTGAATGGTATCTGTTTCGGAAGTTATCTGCCAATTGAAACTGTCGAAAGGTTCTTCATATTCATACATTCCATAAGAAAATATATGATCTATAGTGGTAACAATTCTTTTTTCATATTCCTTAAATATATCGAATTTATGAACTGATGGCATATATTTAGAACGATACTGTCCTGTCTGCATTAGCTCCAACAACAAGCCCTCATCTCCTAATTTTTTTCGCTCCATATCATTTTTAAAAGCATTGTACCCTCTAAAAGAACTGATATTGTTATCTTTTCCTATTGACAACATATAATCATCAGTTCGATAATATTCCATATGAGTGGTATCTTCTCTCAACGTAAGTTCATACATCACTATATATTTAACAGTATCATGTATATGATGCTGAGGTTTCCACCATTGAGCATTTGCATTGAGCACAATCAAAATAAGAATTAATAATATTGTATAATTCGCAAAACGAAATGTTAGAAAAAAATAAAACGAAACGAATCTTTCTATAAAACGAAATGTATCATCAGGTATCCCCCACCCTACAAAAAAACGACCGGCTTCGCCGGTAATATAAATGGCGTTAGAACAAAATTCTAACGCCATTCGTTTTTTGTCGCTTCGCTCCCGCTTTACGCTACCGCCGTCGCTGCTTTATAGGCAGCGACGCTCGTCGCTCTTACGATTTTGCCGCGGAAAGCCAGACGCGACCCGACATACGTGCTCGAGTACGAAGCATCGTAAATCGCATACGCATCCGAAACACCGCCACTCGCATACGCGTAGCTGTAGCCACGATAAACCACACGGCTTTTAGATGCTGTATAATAGTAATAGTCACAATAGTATGTAGTAGAACTACCTGCCGTTGTTCCTGCCGGAATTATATCCATACATTTACCATGAACAACTCCTTTTATGTACATACCTGATGACGTTGATCCTTTAACAATCCTCTCAACACCGTCATTTGTTGTTATCACCCACTTGCCATCTACCGCATTTTTATTAACTTCTACCCCATCCATCATATCATATTTATGACCGTATATATTCTCATAGCCCAAACAGTTGGTGCTGGCAATTTGTGTGAAGGTAACAGAACCGTCAATATTGGTAGTTTTATAAAAAGCAAGACCGTTTGACTCAACTCCTCCTACCGTTTTTCCATCAGTATTGACTGTATCTTGCATACCTATTTTCGCCGTTGTTCCTGTTGTTCTTCCATTGCTTTGAGAACCTGCGCCGCACTGCGCTTGTGAATTTCTACGTCCATACTTAGCGAAAAACAAATTGGCAATATCCCTGTGCATCTCGTAATCAATCTGCTGCATACCTCTCTGAACACTATAATAATGGAAATCCGTCCACGTCATACTTGCAACCGTTGATCCTCCTGTAATACAGCTGCTAAGTTTTGTACCTATAACAGAACTGCCGAAAACCGCTGTCAAACATTCCTTATGTTCACACCACTCTGGTTCCATATCTTCAATTCTATCACTATTGGATAGCACTACAACATCTGGCTCAGCATTTTTATGAATTGTAAAATTCAAATATTTAGCTCCTTCTGGAACATCTTTAATAACATACATGCCATTCTCAAAGTTAGATGACAAAGACGGTACAACAACCTCTTCAACGACCGAACCTCCTTCATTAGAAAATACAGAACATATAAGATTAGTTCCGAGAACTGTTGGGAATCGCACCTTTTTATACTGTGATACATCAACACTACATACAGAATAATTGCTATCACTGCTATATGAGCCTCCCAAACTATCTTTACCGCTCATTAATTTGTATCCATTTTTACAATTCCCTGCAGACTGGATTTGCTCCATTGATATTACTGTTACATCTGATGTCTTTGGTTTCTCGTCATTGGAACTATAACAACTATAGTGTTTGCCATTCAAATAATCATTGACACCTTTATACCAATAATGTGGCTCAAACATCATAACATCACCTTCTGTTCCATCAAGTTTAGCAGCAGAACAATTTGATACATTAGAGTAATCAGCATAATAATTGGAATTTTCATCATGCAATGGATATATGGTAATAGTTCCATCATTATTGTTTACAACAGTATCGACACCTGCAATAACCGCACTCTTAGAGGATGGCTTTGTTGTAATTTTTGCCAAACAACGGAATCTCTGTTTTAAGATAGCTGCAATATGGCCACTTGCCACATAATCATTGCCATACTTATAGCCTGTTTTGTTATCAAGATTACTGACATTGGCATCGTCACTAACCAAGTCGTCAAACTCTATCATTGTATATTCTGGCAATTGGATATTAAGTTCTGGGTAATGCTCAACGTATGATTGATATCTGTCATCATCAATATACTTAGTCAATTTGTATGTTCCTACTAACGCACAAGTATCAGTTGCGTTGCCATCTTGGTCAACACCGCCCTTTGTCATATTTTGCTCCAATAAAGTACCGTCTCCTTCCATGTCAATGTCTGTAACACGAATGCGTTTAACGTTAGAACAACGTGACAATAAAGTCTCCCAATCAAGTTTAGGACATGATGAGAATCTGAATGTCTCGATATTGGCATAACTATCAACTATGAGGTTATTCATATCCAAGTTTGGCAAATATTCTAAACGTAAAGTCTTGACAGAACCAGGAAGGTGTGCGAAGTTTAATGGAGCACCTTCGGCGAACACTATGCCTTGAACGTTGACACCGCCTGCATCCAACCTTTCTAATTTGGTTTGGTTGGCAAAATTCAATTCTGTTGATGAGAGCGTTCCCGTTCTCGCATTATTCTGGCCATTAAGATTGATATCCTTTAACTGAGCGCATTTGTCAAGCACGAGACACCAGCCTGAAGATCCGTTATTATAAGTGCTTATGTTGAGCTTTTGAAGCACCTTACACTTGTTAAGGTTAACGTCACCCGTCAAATTATCTGCAGCACCTCTCATATCTATTTCTTTCATTCTACTTGCTCCATACACACGGATAGGGTCATTGACTGTGAAAGCATTGTTGAATACCAAAGTTACTTCCTCATCTTCGCCAGCAGCTTGTGACGCTTGAAGTGTTGGCTGGTTATTAGTTCCATATCCATAATAGTAATCTTCAATGGAAGTGATAACTATTGTATTGGCTGGTGTTGTCGCTTCTCTACTCATATACATATCGATGTTGTCTGAGCGATATGCACCAGTCTCATATTTTGCGTCGAGCAATGCAAAGCGATTGATGATAGTATGCGTACGATGTGCTTCACGGCTACCTTGTAAAGCATAGATATAAGGATATTTTGTCAAAGTGCCTTTCACATCAACGCCTTCAATCTGAGGGATAATATACTTGAAGTGACCAGATTTATTGTACTGACGTTCTGACCAGTTGCCAGCCTGCTCGTCGTTATACATTGCCAATGCTCTGTCGGTTGTAAGTTTTTCACGAAGAGAAGCAGCGCAGGCTTTCAATTCGCTTTCCAAGTTGGCGAGAACAAGACACCATAACCATGAGTTATGACCTTCGAATGCATATTTGCTTTTCTCGGCATCCCAAGTATCACGATTGACGGTATAGAGATACGCAAGGAAGCTGTCGTTACGTCCGAGCAATGCTGTATCTCCATCGTAATAAGTGATATACCATTTCAATCCATCCCAGGTTCTCATCAGCATGTTCTTAGCTCTTTGGTCAACCAGTGCAAAATAATCTGTAAAAAGATAGTACGAAAGCAGATAGTTTACATCAAAGTATTGAGATACCTCGCTTTTGAATTTTGAGCTTGTAAAAGAGGAAATGTCTTTATAATTGACTGTATCAGCGCCTGCTGGAATACAAGATTTAATCCACGAAAACAAGCGTTTTACAGCGTTTTTGTGTTTGTCTTCACAAACGTCGCCTTCCTCTTTTGTTGCTACAGCCTGAGTCCAATACAAGTCTTTTGGATAGTTGAATTCTAATGCGTCGTCAAATTCATTCTCAAGCTGTGCGTCTAAATCATCATCAACCTGGAATAAACATAATTTCTGCATATTATTCAAGAATTCAAACGTGATAGGACAATCGAAATCAGCACCTTCAACGTCTTCCATACCGAATAACGGACCGCTGTTTGATTTTTCGTTATTGAAGTTGTATTGTCCGTAATATTCCGGTTCTGAATCTATTGTTTCTGCTGCGAATATGTCAATAGGGAATCCATCGATAGAGGCACGTTTTGTTCCGTCTATTCTTTGCGCTGGAGTAAGCAAATCCAACTCCTTGAACAAATCGTTGAATAATTTTGCGCCACCGGTGTTATGTGTCATGGAACTATCCGAGAAGTCACACTTCATACAGAAGAGGTTCATAGGGATGGAGCCGGGACGCATCGGATATTTGTTTTTGCGCTTTCCTTTGCTATCGACTGCAGTCTGTTCAACGCCATTGATAAAGAGTGTCGGATTTGTACCCTTGGCAAAATAAATACGATAGTTCTTGCGAGGATATTTTGTTGATGATGTTCCTTGAATACGGATATAGCAGTTCTGCAAAACAAAATCATATTCCTTGCCAAATGGAGAATAGAAATATACATCTGAAAGGAAGTCGGTATCTTTGTTGTTCTCTGCGTTCACTGGGTCAAGACTGCCAGCACGAATGAACAGCAATACGCCTTTGCCTTTAGCCCTTAATTTATCAATATCAATGTCGCTGCCATCTTCATTGAGCACCTCGTTGCTAAGGAACAAATCACTCATTTCAGAACTTGTAGGTCTGTCAATGATATAGTTTCCGAGCTCTTCATCATCGCTGATTGCTCTGTTATATACACGAATAGAATATACATCGACATCTGCATTAGAAGAGTCAAATGTTATTCCTTGAGGTGTGTCCTGTTGGAAGTTGTCGCCTTCTGCGTAAATGTCCGCCTTGCTTCTGATGCCATTAACGTATAGTTCAATCAGCCTGCCGTCAGTTCTCTTGCCGACAACGAATGCGACTTTAAGCAACATATCAGATGCGAATTTAGAACCTACGCCAACATTGGTAACAACCTTGTTACCTTCATCATCTTCAACCTCTTTTGTAGAACCGGTGTACATGGATGCCTCTTCTGCTGTTATCTGGAATCCTTTTGTTCCATCGATACAAGTTATGACATCGGCATTTCTGTCAACAACATTTGATATGATGAACTCCATTTCTATTGTACAACCGTCCTTTGCAATGTCTGTTGTAAATGCTCTATAGTCAACCATTGCCTTTGCTCCATTACGCAAACGTAATGCGTTGCCGGTCCATCCGCTGGACTTCCAGTCCACATTTTCAAAGGTGGTTTTTACATCGCCATAACTCCATTCTGCAGGGTTTTCCTCGTCATTGCTTCGTCCGGCTGCTGTAAGTTTCATAACAAGACCTTGTGTCGCTTCGCCTACAGCGATATCACTTTCAGAGACATCAACATTGAAGTTATATGTCGTTGTTCTGCATACGAATTGAACTTGTATTGTTCCTTGAGACGTGAATCTATTGGTGTATGTTTGCATAGAGCGAGGAACTCCAAGCGTTCTTATGACATTGCCGTTATGTTTTTCGGCAACAGTCGCAGGCGTTGTTGTTGGATCGTAAGCGATGTAGTCGAACTTCATTTCCTCATACTGGCCGACCTTTAACGTAGGTGTAAGGTGGTTGCTGAACAGAATAGTTCCCGACTTGTCTGTGTACTTGATACCTACAAACGGAGCATTCAACCCTGCTTTCAGAATATCAATATAGATACTATCAGAAAGCAAACCATTGCGTTCTGCCACGAGCTGGACGGTGTGACGTCCGCTTGTCAGCGTAGATGCTTGAATAATGAATGAACCGTTAACCGTACCCGATTTGTTGATAGTCTGTGTTACTGGTGTTGACGAACCATCAATATACATCGATACGTCCTTTGTACCGCTTCCGGTAATCGTGAAAGGAATCTCTATTGTGTCAGTGTTCTTATATCCGCCATCGGCAATAGTAGAACCGAGATTGAAGCTGCTTGTCAATAGCAATGTGACGACACTCAAGCTTGTATATGCCTGCTTTGTTTGTTGCGTTCCTTCTGCTGTCACAGCGACCGCTTTAACATAAACGTCTATAGTTCCTGCTAACAGATAATCTGAAATGTCGAGGGTATAAGTGCCTGCGCTTACGTTGTTATAAGTCTGCTCAAATGTCTGGGTCGTACCACGTTTGATAGTGACCGTAATGTCAGCCTTGATACCGTCACTCTCGCCGTCAGCGTTCACGTGATTATAACTATATGTAAGCTCAGCGTTGCCGCCTTCTTTAACTTGTGATTTGTCAAGTGCTGCCGTGATGATGATACGGCTTGCGGTAGAACCTCCGCCACCACCGCCACCGCCTGTAAACTCGGTGGAAGCGATTACATTACCCTCCTTGCCATAGATAGTAAGAATGTTCTTGTCGTCTTCCTCAACAACTTCAACGCCTGCCACCGCACTGCTCTCAAGTTCTCGCATTTTGGCGGTAACTGCCGAGTTCTGCACCGGGTTAGAACTCTCAGGGTCTAAACTCTCATCAATACTGATTTGGTCGATGTTGATAGCCACATTGCCGTTGACATCGGGAGTTACGTTCTGACCGTTCAATGTGATTGACTTGATTTTTCCGCTACCGTATTCCTCCCAGCTTGCAGGAGTTAAGAAGTTCGCGATATCTGTAGCCATGAAACGGTAGTCTTCCCATTTGCCAGCGGTGACCTCGAATGTCATTATCATTCCTGGTTTATTCTCATCCTTGATTTTAGCGTTAGCAAGAGCAGCGACAGCTGTTTCTTTGGTGTAGAAACCGCTTTCCAATGGTTGCTCAGTAGTTACGTTGTAGAATCCACTACCCGAACCTGAACCGCTTACTTCAACGAGGTTGTTTTCTTCATCTGACCATATATAGAGAGAAGCACCGCATAAATAAACCTTGTCTTTGTATAAGGTTGATGTTTTGCTATCGACATACGCATCCACGCTGTCCCACCAAACAAAATATTGACCTGACACTCTATTGGCGAATGTCTTTTTCGCTAATACATACACGATATCACCAGTGGAATCACCGCCTTTATTTTGAATATTGGCATCGTCTATGATTTCAGCAAATCGTGCTGAAGCTCCGTACAGAGATAAGTCTATTTTTGATTGAGACTGTAATATGGTCTGTATTGCATCGTTCGCTGTCTGTGTAGCGATATTAGCTGTTTCTGCTGCCTGCAGCGCTGTTTGTGCAGCAGAACTTGCAGATGAAGCAGCTGCATTTGCTGTTTCTGCTGCAGTGTTTGCTGTTTGAGCAGCTGCATTAGCCGTCTTCGCCGCTTCTGTTGCCGGTTCTGCCAATTTGGCTATTGGCACAAGAACCATTTCGTTGCCTTTCTTGGCAGGCAATGAGTTGACACCTTCAAGACTATTGACGGTCTGCAACTCATCAATGCTGTGTGATTGGGATTCTATTTCCCTCAAAACAGCTTCAACCAATTCATTCTTCTGTTGTTGTGTTGACATAAAATTACTTTTTTATTATTATTGTTGTGAATCATCAGGATTATATGGAATATCAGGAGTAATGGATTCATTATCATCGATAACTTGAACAGAAGTGCCAGTGCTAACTTCCCAATAGATATCTTCCCTTCCTTCTATATTTTTACATTTGCATACCAGCGATGCGAACTCCCCTTTATTTAAACCTCTTGACGCATAATCACCTTCTGGGCGACCTTCAAACTGACATCTTCCTGATAAGGCTATTCCTCCTTCAGAATTACAATATATTAGTACAGTATTACCTACATAACCCCGTATTTCATCTAATTTTTCTTGAGTATAGCTGCCAGAATATAAGCCAGGCATATAAATAGTTGGTGGAAATGTAAAATCTCCATCAATAATAATATATGTTCCTGTTTTCTTTACATTCAGAACATTTTCGTAATAATCAGAATCAGTGTATATTTCAATGTTATCTTGAGTGATTATCGTCTTAGACTTATGAAGATAACCTGAAAGGAACATAGAACCTTCAATGTCGATGTCCTCTGCTTGAAGTACAATTTTGGATTTACCATTTTCGGTAATCATAGCACCAATAAGAGCCATATTGCCGTTGGCATCTTGGCAATAGATACCACCTCCTTCTGGTTTAATAACGAGACCTGTCTCCTGTAATGCCTGTTCATCTTGGTCGAAGACAGCTGCGGATATTTTAACAAGGTTCGCCGATTGTTCAAATAGCGTTCTATACATGTATTTTAAAGATTCCAATCTATCTGTAGTCAGAATCATCATGTAAACGTGAATTTCGCCTGTAAAGAACATGCAGAAGTCACCAGTACCATTCCATAGACCTGAAGCATTATATTGGAGATACTGACCATTGGTAGATTCAAGCTCTTCATGCACTATAAAAGGCGAATAATCAACGAAACCGCTATGGTCTTCACCGGTAAACCATATTGAAAGTGTGCCAGGAGTAACAACTTTGTAGAAAAACGATACATATACACTTGCTGGTTCTTTCTGTCCGTCAGCGTTAATCGTGACTTCTGGCAATGACAGATAGTCTTTCTGCTTTTGAATTATATAATTGTTGCGAATTCTGCATATATTCCTTTCTCCGTCAAATTCCGTCAATGCGAAATTATTTTTCTTAGAAATAATGCTATCCGTCCAAATCCACTTAGAACCTATTTTATAGAAGATAACCTCGTTGTTTGTTTCCCAATACATCATTCCTTCATAGAAGTTTGGATTGGCAAGGAAACCTTTATCCTGCATGAAGTCCTGTCGTATGCCTTCAACCATGCTTTCAATCTTTCCCTCCATGACCTCAAATTTGGTCTTGATGTCTTCACCTGTTGTGAGTAGGAACGTGCCTCTGAGGTATGCGTTATCGGCGTACAGACCATTTCCGTGCGGTTGCTTATCAAGTGGAAAATTACTGTCGCCTATGCCGTCGAGGTTGCCGAGACGAGCTCGAAGACAGCCGACAAAGTTTTTCGTATTCACACCATCCATGATGTCAATGCGTGGCTGTCCATCTTCAGTAGCTGCTATACTGATGAGACTCTGACGGTATGTGTTCTCTGTATTACCCATCAAAACGCATTCGTCACCTTCCATTGGAGCAGTACTCCACTCAGCAAATTCTGTCTTTGGAATTACCACCTTTCCGTCTTCAACAGACTGAACCTCCACCCAATAACCTCTAACCGGACTTTGTCCGTTATTTTCAATACCTGAAAATACCTGACATCTAATCAAATCGTGAGCGACGAAATAATTCTCTCCCTCGAAAGTAATCTTATAAGTCTCTCCAGCGTCCTCCACGGTCTTTATCTTTCCGTTGGCAGCGGAGACTATAATCTGACCGCCAACGGCTCTTATACGCTCTATAAGAAGCTCAAAAACCGTCATAATCTGTCGGACGGTCAATCTGTCTATCTCGAGGTTGGAAAGTCCCCATTCATCGACCCAAAGCTGCCAGCCTTCACCAGCGAATCCATTGCGGAACTCAGCAGAGCGCAAGAGGTGACGCACTACCATGGTAAGAAGTTCAGCGTTGCCGTCGCCATCGATGCGACCGCCCATTTCGCCTGGAGTGTATTCGCCAATATCCACACCTTCTTTAAATGTTATTTTCTTCTGTGCTGTATCCTCTTTTATTCTGCTAAGAAAATCCCTTTGCGTTCTTCGTGCCGAAAACAGATTGTTATCTGTCGGGAGTGTCCGATCACCAGTTCTTATTATGTCAGGAAGCGAAATACTGTCAGCTATGCTTTGCGCATAATTCTTGACATCACTTATATCATCACCCATCTTTGACATTGAACCTTTGGAAAGCGCATCGCTAATTTCTATGTTCATCTGCGACGGATAATTCACTTTGCGTGTTACCTTTGTAATGCGGCTTCTTTTATATCCCGTTGGAAAATATTTCCTGCTTTCCAATCGCACACGTCTTCCTATAAAAAGGTCTATCTCATTCTCATCAATATAAATATAATCGGTCTGGCTTTTATATGTAGATATATCTGTGGCATTATCCTCATTATATTCATCAACAGCTTTGCGAAATTCCTCTTCAGCAAGCGTATAATACTCAAAAGGCATACTGATATTCCATAATATATATTTATCACCTGCTTTAGGCGTTAGAATGTCATTAGGCAACTGTGTATCGTCATCATAAGGCCAAATAGTTATTATTTCAAACTCTTTTGTTTTACTATTATAATTAACCTCGAAATAATAACTTCCATTGTCTTCATCACCAAGTCCAGCAAGCTCGCTACCCTCCTGAAAAGACACTCTTTTAACAAGACCAGGCAACTCATAATCATTAGGGTCAAAATTCAGGTTATCGTCTTTAAAGTAAAATATTTTGAATGGATTACCATCTTCTCCAATGAACTCCTGACTACGCACACTGCTTACGACACCAATGCGTTTTGGATATATATCAGCGAAAGCATCAGATTCATAATGGTGAAAAATGCCGTATTTGTCAGTATTTACATCTATGTATTTTGCTTTGTTCGGGAGCTGCAGACGACTATATCCGTATTTCTCTTTATCTATATTTTTGCTACTGCCTATAGGGAACAGTCTTGTATAAAACTTAACATTGTCAGCATTAGTTTTTTCAATATCAAGCAAGCCTTTGCCATAACCAAGACCAATCTCTTCCCCATGCTCACACCTACACAGATTGACAGTTTGACCTTCAACCCAAAATTCAGTGCCAGTCTTTTCTGCAATTTCTTTTAAAGCAACATCACAGTATTTTCCTTTGTAATCTATAACAATATTCCCATTCCCTTCAACAGTTCCTACCTTCCAGACATTAGTATCCATGCCTATATTGATACTCTGTACTATCAAAGCAATATGTTCATGTGGTGGGGCTGTCAGTGTAAACACCGGCTCACACTCATTATCCACCATTTTCAATACAAGAAAGCGTTTAATAAGGCTCTCTATCCCGTACATTTTAATGTTATAAACCCACTCGACTGAGTTTTTCTGTTTCGGTTGATATTTCTCCATCAACCAATATCGTTCGCCCAAGAAAACAACATAATCATTGACATCCAAAGAAACATATTCATACAAAGTAAAAGATAACGACAGAACATTGTCAGATTGTATTTCCTTTACTTGTGTGCTGCTGTCATTTGGCGACAGTTCAGCTTTCTTGTGATCATATCTGTCATATATTGTTAGAAGCATATTCGATTAGTATTAGAATGTTATTAAAATGTTGGATTGGGCTCTTTAAACTTAATTTTGAAACGGCTCGCCTGCTTGCCTTCTTTCCACAGACATGTCAATGGTTCTGGTTCTAAACAATCATCGTAAAACATCCGCAATTCCAAGTCGATTTCCGTAAATCTGACATTGAGCCATCCATCTTTACCTTGCTTCAAAAACTGTATGAATTCCCTATATTTTTTCCACCACTGCGTCTTTGTATCTGCATACAGAGCGAAATACAACGTAACATCTCTTTCCTTGTTTGTTACAACTAATTTTTGCGGATATTTGCAACCGTTTTCTTCCCGGACATCAACTCCAGAATGTGGCTTTACCTTTGAGGCTTTGGTAATGGCTTTTAGGTTATCACTGCCTCCTTTTTTCTTTTCAGTTAAAAAAACACCATATTGCGTCCAGATATCAATACCATTGATTATTACAAGACCTCCTAAAATTTTATCCATATCAAATTGCTTTTACTCCGTCACGTATTATTGTCTTAATATTTTGGTTTATTTCCTCAAGCGAATCTTTACAATTGCCTGTATTCTCCTCGATTTTTCTCAGATGCCCAACCGCTACCGACATTGTCTCCGCAACATCTTCCTGTCTTTCATCTATTGATGCTAAATGCATCTGAGCTGACACAAACAAACCTTCAAGTTTAGTTCCTTGTTCCTGACTCATGGCAGAGAACGAACCGCTTTTACCACTCTGAGACATGCCTGATGAAATATCAACTCCCATTTCTTCAGCCATTGTTTCCAGCTCACTCCATTGCTCTCCCATCATATTTTGAAAGAGTTCCTTCCATGTAGCCAAATATTCTTTATCTGCAGTACCGTTTATCAAATGTTCCGACAAATCATTATACAACGGCTCAAGTGCTGTTGCCAAATGCTGATACATAAATGCGTTTAACAAAGCCTCAGATATTGTCTCTTCGCTAAAGTCAGCGAATTTGCTAATATCACCTTGAGCTTCTCGTAAAGCATTTTTAACGTTAGACAAGAATCCGTCAAAGGAAGTTCCCATCACCATTTCTTGCAAACTTGCATAAGTCTCTTCTATATTCTGTTTAAGTTCCTCGACAGACTTTCCACTTTCCACCCATTGCTCATAATAAGCTGCAGCTTCTTCGGTAAGCTTGCCTTGATTATAGTAGAGTTCTATCTGCTCGGCTGATAAATTCTTCAAACCTATAGTAGTAGAACCACCATTCATAGAATTGCCCCACTCCCAATGAGCTTCACTTGACAGCACCTTTTCCCAAAGTTCGTCCGTTGCAGATATTTCTTCCTCAAGATTTTTTTGATATTCCTGTAACGCAGCCATCTGAGCCTCCCATACAGACACGCTACTTGGTTTTGAATATCCTTTTTCAACTAACCAATTCAAGACTTCCTGATTGGCGATTATATCTTGGATTGTATCTCTGTTGGCAGCATACTCTGCATTACGTTCTCTAATAGCTCTGTTTGTTTCTATTTCTGCAATGTATTGCTCTCGCGCCATCTCTTCATTTTTCTCTTTCCAACTGCTTATCATTGACACAATAGAACTCAATCCACTCAATGTATTGGTGATACCGCCTACAATATCGCCTGCGAATATCTGACCTATACCAGTTCCCATCCCCATGACTCCGTCAACCATAGTCATCATCTCGTTTATGGAATTTGAAAATCTATCTCCGAAAACTGCTCCTAAAGAATCACCCCAGCTACCAATCGTTGATGTAAGTTCTTTCCCTTTTGAATTAAAGTCGCTCAATGCGCCTGATACATCACCATTGTTTTTTATCGCCGACATGAGATCTGTCCATGAAGTCTTGAATGCAGCAAAAGGATTTTTCTTTTCCAGCTCACGCTGGATGGAAACAACCTGTTGTTTCATTTTCTCATATTCTGCAACAGTAATCTTCACAGCCTTCTTTACAAATTTTCCATCTGCATCTTTTACCGGAATATCAACAGTAACACCATCATCACCCACTTTTGCATCATCGAGCGTATCTTTTGCTTGAGCATAAAAATCACGTAGCACCTTATATCCGTTTTCAGATACATTCGAAAAAAGTCTGTCATAAAATTCAGTAGAATGGAGTATATCAGCCTCCAATGACTGAATGTCTTGTCTATATGCTTCCGTACGAGCTTCAATAGAGGCTTGTATCTGCGAAGTATCACCACCTGAAGTCGTCAAATTGGCAAGTTCAGCATTATATATAGACATATCTTGAACGTATGCTGTTTCTATATCTCTTCTACGTTGATCATAATTTTTATATTCTTCCAACAATTTATTCAGCTTTTCTTTGCCTTTCTGTACTTCATCATCTTCAACAGCTCTAACACCAGACTCCATTTCTGTGTAAGCAAGAGTGTTAGCCTGTTTCAAACTGTCCTCTTGCTCCTTTGTAAGAACGCCATTTTGGGCTTCTTTCCATTTTTCTGTCTGGTCACTTATTTCTGCTACAGCTTTTTCATAATCCAGCTTAATCTGACGAATTCGCTTTTCGCTTCCTTCTTTCATCTGGTTAATTTCTGCTTGTTCGTTTTCCCAACGTAACCTGCGAAGTTCTTTTGCCGTTTCTTTTTCAAGAGCAATTCGAGCAGCCTCTTCATCTTTACTTCCTCCGCCTCCCCCAGATGGTTTAGGTTTTGCATACAAACCCAAACCAGACTCTTTCATCTTATTTTGATATTCTTCTTGAAGTTTTTCAGCTTCTTTGATATAGCCCTGTTTTTCTTCTTCTAACTTCTGGAGAACTTCTTTGAAGGCGAGTTCTGCAGGGTCACTACCATAATGGTCAAGATTGTCACCACCCAAAAACATATTAACCTTACCTCCTTCTCCCCACATAGGACGATATTCTTCTTTGCCTTTTGCCTTGACATCATTGATTTGTTCATCCACACTTACAGCCTTGTCAATATACGATTGCGCTTTTGCTTGTAAGAACAATGTTTCTATGTATTCCTCACTTTTCCTTATAAGGATATCATACCATTCAGACAATGTCTCATAGTAGCCAAATGTTTCTCCATATAAACTATTCAGCTCTTCAACTTTTACTTTTTCCTGCTCTTTTGTACCTGTAAATGTTTTTATATTTTGAATCTCACTATTCAGTTCTGCACGAGTTCTTATCGATACAGCATGAGCTTCTTTTTCCACCTCGTTTTTAAGTTCCATCGCTTTGCGTAGTTCATCAACTTCACTCTTTGCACCGACTAAACCCTTAACCCATTCGAAAATTTCATCACCATACATAGTCAACAGCATGATTCCTGTTGTAAGGGCTGTCTGCCACGAAAACAAAGAACCTAATATCTGTTTCCAAACAGGTTCACCGTTTTTTCCGTTCTTGATAAGATCAGCATATTCCTCCTTTGCTCGTTTAACTTCATCAGCAAAGATTGGAAGGTTGTTACTAATTGCCATAAAAAACATTTGCGGACCCATAGCCAACGATGGCATTTCTCTTGCCATCTGCTGGATACTATTATGCAAACCGTTAAACCTCTTTTCCGCATTTGGCAATTGAGAAGGTACGACCTTTACAGTTTCCGACACTTCCTGCAGTTGCTTCAATTCACTTTCAATATCTTTGATTTGCGTTTCAAGGCCTTTCAAATGCTCCATATTCTGTGTTTGATCCATATCTGGCATAGCCGTTTCTGCTGCAAGCTGAAAGTCTTTAAGCCGTGCCTCAAGTATAGCCATAACATTGTTCAACTGCACGATATTACCCTGCATTTCGACAAACTCATCGGAGGTTAGAGAAGCTTTGTTTTTAAGGGATTCAGTATATGAACGTATTTTATCCATTCCGGCTGATATGCCGTCCTTCATTAAAAATTCTATTTCTACAGGTTTACTCATTTGTTAATTTGCTTTGGAAAAACGACAATATTTTATTTGCTTCATCTTTGGCAGTTTGCTCTTCTCTAACCTTAATATATCTCGGCGCATCCGACAACATCATTATGAGTGTTTGGTAATTTACTTTGTTAAGGATATAATCAACAGTCCATCCTGTTGCAGAAGCAATCTGCCAGATAAAACCAAAGGGGCTATGTGAACTCTCATACTTCGTTCTTAACTCCCCTTTCTTTTTTGGCTCAGTCTCAGTCTCATCGGATTCGACACCTCTACTGATCTGATAATATTCGTAAAAGACTTTGTCCCCATCAACCCAATGAATGTCCTAAATGACACCTGGATATATCTGTCTTCGACAAAGTTTCTGATAAACCACGCAACTATACCAATGAACAGATGTCTTGACACATATCCCTGACAAATTGCATAAGCTATAATCTTGCTTATATCTTTGGAATGTTCCACGATAAACTTCATCTCCTCTTCTTTGGTGAAGGCTGACATCTGTTTACTCGTCACTCCCATAGACAAATATATCCGAGCAATTCTCAATTGTCCGGACATATACGGTCGCTTCATCGTAACACGCAGCCGGACCGTTTTTTTTCTGAATGGCAATTTGAATTCTTTAAGAGGGACAGAGACCCCTGCATTAAGCAGCGCATCTGCCCCTTCTTTTTGAATTTGCCTTACGACAGACTCTTTCATGATTCAACTGTATCATTGATTTCGTAAGGAGCACCCCCATCTGAAGGCATATTGATTTTCAATTGGCACTCAAGTTTTGAAACCTCACTGATAGTAAGTTTTCCACCAAGATTAGCCAAGATGGTTCCGTTAGGGATTGTCATTGTCTGACCACTCACAAAATCAATAGACCACTCGTCAGTCAACAATACTACATTAGTCGGGGCTTTCCAACCTGTATAATTGCCTGCTTCGCCTACAAGTTCTCCTCCAAGGACTTCATGGAAAGCCTCATAATCCAACTGTATCAGATTGAAAGTCGGGCTAATAGTTCCGACCTTAGAGATAAGGGTCAATACTGGAGCATTAGGAACTTGTTCAGCATCCACATCAACAGATTCTGATTTTGTTCCGCCCCAATCCCATGAGCCTTTCTCTATGTAGCCCATTGTTTTGTTTCCTTTTTTCAGGCGAGCCAAACCGTAAATAAATTTCTTATCCATATTATTTCAATTTTTGTTTAATTATTACTGTGAAAATTATTCCTGTAAAAATGCCCGAGAAGAATGCGAGCAATATCGATTGCAAGATTTTAGGTCGTGTTTTCTCCATTTCCTCTATATATTCTTCATACAGCTCATTGGATGCTTTGTATTCCTCCAGTTTGATTTCATAATACTCAAGTCGTCCCTGCAGGCTATCACATACTGCAGTAATGTGTATCGTATCATTTTCATACGAAACCTCAACACTGGCTTGACCTGAAGAAGAATGATATACTGATCTCCTTGGCATTTTTCTTATTGTGTCAAGAGGCAAATTCAGACTCGCCTCCGACCTCGGTATCGTCATTACCTCCACCGATCGCACTTCGCGCAGTAGGCTGTCTTTTGCCACATGAGTTTTGTTGACCACCTGAACTTTGCTCGTCTTCTGTACTCCGCAGCTTATAAAGAACAAGGCAATCATCACTATACTTGCAGCTTTTAGCAGCCTCAACGACCTTTCTGAAGCGTGCGATTTCTCGCTTCGTCGCTCCCAAATCCTTTTTGGTAGCTTCCAATTCCCGTCTCGTTTCCTGAAGAACATCTCTTGTTTCATTTAATTCCTTTTTTAACGGTTCTACAATATTTTCTATCAATATTCGAGTGGCATGTTCAGCATTGTCAATACGAACCGTCTCAGCTTCTGCTTTGGCTTTTTCAGCTTCAGCTTCAGCCTTGCGTATCGTTGCTTTTAGTGTAACGATACTTATCAAAGCAGCCAATAGACCACCGCCAAGAACATAATTAAGTATCACGCTGAACTCCATATCTTTTATTGATTTATTCCTATTGATTTAAGCCATTCTTTTACATTAAAACTCGGACAATCCTTGTTGTTGCACAAATCCCTATGACCTACAATTAGAACATCAGGATGCTGTTTATGGAAGTCCTTAACATAGCACCTCATTGCTCGAAGCTGCTTTATTGTTCGGGTATCTTTAGGCTGACCTGATGCATTGCAACCACCGACATACACCACATGCCTGCACACTGTATTATACCCTTTAGCTCCATTTGTAATCTCCCAAGGATCTACATTGTGGTCTTCATTGTTATCGACAAGACGCTCAATCATACCATCCAAATGTATGATGTCGGTATATCCCACCTGCTTCCAGCCACGACCACCCTTGCTTACCGGGTCAGTGTGCCATGCTCGTATCTCGTCAGAGGAGACTTCACGGCCTTCCGGCGTGGCTGTACAGTGCAGGACTAAATATTTCAACTTTGCCATTATGCATTTGCTTTGTAGCCGCTTCTCATTACGACACCGGCATCAGCCTTTTTAGGCATACAAATGAAGTGGTGGCGGAAGTTGATTTTGTTGCGTTGGTATTCAGGATCTGTCTCAGCTGAGCTGTAGTACATCTTTGTAGAACCCGTAGCCTTGAATGTTCTATTGACATAAAAAGCAAATGAACATTGGAACTCACCTGTCGAACCTGTTGAACCAAGAGCTTTTTTAACACCTCCAGTTGTGTAATATGGGGTATTGGATTCTTGATATATGTCAAAACCATAAAGTCTTCCAATAGTTCCATCATTGCGATTGATGTTGTATTGTTCCTTGAATGACTGATCTGTTTCAAGCAAATCATTGACGTGATCTGTACACAACACAAGGATACGATTTGCAACAGGAACTTTCAGTTTATCCATAGCCGACTTCATTCTTGCCAAATCCTTGATTGTAAACTTCAAGCGTCCATTTGTAGCATCTCTTTCACCTGTTGAAGCCAGCACTGGCGTTTTATCTGTATTTTCATTTGCACATAACGAATGTGCTGATTTAGCCACTTTACTATCATGGATTGCATTGGCATGGCTTTCTTTGACACGACCCATCTTATCGTAAGAAATAGCATATAATTCGTCATCTGTAATCGGTGTAACCTTTGTCTGGAACTTGTCAAGGCTTATAGCTATATCCTGGTCATTTAATGCCTGTAATGGTATCGGGTATGTTGTATTGTTAACCAACACATCTGGATCTACACCTACTTCAACCAAATGTATAACATCATTATTGGCAATGCTTGAATGGTCCGGGATGCGATTAAGCCAAGAACCTGACATAAATTCACGCAAAGACTTTACAAGCTCGCCTGTCCATACTTCTTTCAAAACGCCTTCGCACAAGGCTCCAGAAGGCATAAAAGAACCGAACAATGTGGCAATGGTATTAGCACCAATAATTGACTCCAGAGGTGATAGTCCTATCGTAGAACCCAAAGCGACTCCTGTAAATGAATTGAAAAGGAGTGCCATAATCATTGAAATAAATACTTTCATTTGTTTTCGTTTTTTTTGTTAAACTTATAATTCATTTAATAAACAACCATTTATAAGACTACAATTCACATTCGATGCCGTATTCAGCCTTGTAAAGCTTCTTGTACTCTTCTGGTTGTTCTTTTCTCAACTTGAGGATTTCATCGGATGGGACATCACTCAATTTCTTGTAAGTCTTTTCTCCGCCTGTAGGAGCACCACCTTGATGTCCGATGACTGTACTGAGTTTGGTTTGTGGAGACATAGCAGCAAAAATATTCTGCAATTCCTGATAGCCTACCTTTTTACCAAGTTCCACGAACTGGTCTTTCTTTGTTGCGTCGATACGCTTCTCTCCAATTGCCTTATCGACAGCAGCTGTAAGACGTTCCACTTCAAGAGTCGCTTTTTCTGCTTCAAGTTTAGTAAACTCCGCTTGAGATTTTTTCAAATCTCCAATTGCAGCTTTAATAGTCGCTTCATCTGCCGTTTCCGGCAAGCCTAACAAGAGGCATAGTTCTTTTTTTTCCATTTGTGTTTGAATTTGATTGTTATTATTACTATTGATTAGCGGTAAAAATGAAGAAGTTTCGTTTTTACCTAATGTTATGCGTTCTCCGTCTTTTTGCAGGACAATGGCATCATCGTTTGCACCTATATCCACCAAAGAAACCTCGAATAATTTACTTTTGGTAATCGTAGGACGTGTCTGTCCTTGAATAAGATGTTCTTTTGCTTCGCTCGTCTCCAAGATGTCAATACCGACACTAACCATACGAAGACTACCGAACTCAAATTGTTTTTTGCACCGTTGGCTGAGTTCTGATGCGCAGTCAAACATAAGTTCGCCTGTCACCTCATTGTTTTCCACTCTGATGTCTTTAACGTACCCTATCACCTGTCCTCTGTTATGCTGATACAGGAGAACCGGATTGCGTTCGTATTGTCCTATTTCCATTCCTGAAGTCAGCACTCTTGTTCCGTAGCTGTTCAGGCTGTCATTTGTAATGCGTACTCTTTTACCCATATCTTTCGCTTTTTTCGATGCAATATTACTCCCACTTTTCCACCTGACAAAGAAAGCAAGAAGAGATTGCATATTACTGTGCAACAATTGCATAACTCTTTGGTGAATATATAATAACACTGCAATTTTGCAGTGTTGTAATCATTAAGTAATCACCTATGACAAAATCAGAAACAGAAAAAAAGAAATCATTGGCGCGTACACTTTTCCTAAGCGGAATGGAGCAAATAGAGATAGCGGAAAAGGTAGGTGTCTCGAGAGTCACCTTATCTAAATGGTGTACCTCCGGCGGTTGGAAAGAAGCGAGAGCCGCCAAACAAATTACTCGACCAGAATTAGTCAACAAATTATTGCTGACAATCGACAAACTCATCGAACAGGTGTATTCATCAGAAGACCCATCTCTATTAGCCGGTCTTGGTGACAAACTCGCAAAGCTGTCTTCTGTAATAGAAAAGCTCGACAAGAAAGCGAGTGTCGTTGACAACGTCGAGACATTTATGGCATTCAATGCCTATTTGGAATACAGAGCCAAAACCGACTCAGAAATCACACCTGGACTACTTAAAATCATCAACCGTCTTCAGGATGACTTCATCGCTGAACAAGTCACAAAATAATCATCATTATGGCAAACGCTACGGACAAAAAAGTTGCATTAGAACTGTGGAAGGAACACTGCAAGCGCATTCAATCACTGACAGAACTATCTTCGTCTGAAGAATCTATATCTGACAGGAACAGACGCATTCAACGTCTTCAGAAAGATTATGCTGCTTTTTGTGAATACTATTTCCCTCACTTCCTTACTTTGAGAGACAAGACCACTGGAGAAGCGATAAGAGTCGTTCATAATGCCCCTTTCCACAACGCTGCAGCAACCAAAGTAAAGAACACTCCTAATTTGAAAGCTGTATTCAAGTGGCCTCGAGGACACGCCAAATCTACACACTTTGACATATTCATGCCTTTGTGGTTGATGTTCCAACCTAAAAGACTTATCAATTTCATGGTTGTAGTAGGTAAAAGTGAAGATTCAGCACAACGTCTTCTTTCAGACATCCAAGCTGAATTGGAATACAACCAGCGTATCATCGCCGACTTTGGCGAACAGAAGAATCTCGGTCATTGGCAGGATGGAGAATTCACATCCCAGTCCGGCGTAAATTTCCTCGCCTGCGGCCGTGGACAGTCACCTCGTGGTTTGCGTGAACGTGAAGCTCGTCCTGACTACATAGTCATCGACGACTTGGATGATGACGAACTCTGCCGTAATGAAAAAAGGGTCAACGAAGTTACTGATTGGGTCAAGGAAGCATTATTCGGTGCGCTTGATGTCGGTCGTGGCAGATTCATAATGGTGGGCAACTTGATTTCTAAAACATCAGTACTCGCCAACATTGCGAAAACAAAAGGTGTTCATGTTTCAGAGATCAAAGCCGTAGATAAAGATGGTGAACCTGTCTGGAAAGAAAAATGGACTAAAGAAGAAGCTCAGGAATATGCCGACTTCGTAGGATATCGTGCATGGCAAAAAGAGATGATGCATAATCCAATCAGAGATGGTTCGATTTTCAAGCATGAATGGATTCGTTACAAAAAGGTTCTGCCTCTACACAAATATGAAATGCTCGTATGCTACACTGACCCTTCGTTCAAGTCAACAACTAACAACGACTACAAAGCATCTCGACTCTGGGGCAAAATCGGCAATGAGTTACACCTGATAGATTGCTACGTCCGTCAGGACACCGTATCAGGAATGGTGCGATGGCTGTACAACTTATACGAGTCTTTACCGGAAAATGTTGCGGTAAAGTTCTTTATGGAAGCCAACTTCATGCAGGACATCATTCTCGACGAGTTCACTACTGAAGGAAACATTCGAGGGTATCAGCTGCCAATATTGCCAGACAAGAGAAAGAAGCCCGAAAAGATACAGCGTATCGAAGCGATATCACCTTTGTGGGAACGAGGTTTTATATTCTATAACGAAGCTCTGAAAGACTCTCCTGACATGGTTGCTGGTATTGAACAGACTCTCGCAATAGAAAGAGGTAGCCGTATTCATGATGACGCTCCAGATGCCGATGAAGGTGCTATATGGTATCTTCAGAAAGATACAAGACAGGATAATTTTAAACCAATGTTCGGTGCAAGACCGACATCTAAAAATATATGGTAATATGAAGTTAGTTAAAAAAATAATATGGGCATGGAGATACAAACATGCCATTAGAAAAGCAAAAAAGCTCTCCAAACTTACAGGATTGAAATATTATGTAATTCTCTTGAATGGAGGGTTAAAGGTTGTTCCTAAAAAAACGATTAAGGCACTAATCTCAAGAAAACGTTTCCGCAAAGGAACAACCATTCAAGACATAGAAAAGAACGCATTATTCATCACCAAATAATACCGACATGTTTATTACCGAAGAAGATTATAAAATTGTAATTGGCGAAAATGCGCTCAAGGTCATATCACAGACCGACCAGACCAACAGAGCTAATGCCGAGTTGGAAGCTCAAGAAGAAATATCAGGCTACTTACGACCCAAATATGACTGCCAAAAAATATTCGAAGCTGAAGGCAATCTTAGAAACCATGTTATAGTCATGATCGCCTGCGACATCGCACTATATCACATGGCTTCGTCAATGCCACAGAAAATGGGTTCTGAAATCCGAAAAGAACGCTACGACAGAGCCATTAAATGGTTAGAAGGCGTTCAAGCAGGCAAAATCATTCCGGACTTACCTATATCAACTAATGAAGATGGTAATGTCGTAGGGGAAAGCATTTTATATAGTTCACAACAAAAACTTCGTCACAACTGGTAATATGGGATTCAAAGATTTAGTGTCGGGAATATTCAAATCCGACAACACAATAACAACGCCATTCGGCAAATTCAATCTTGTCAAAGGGAACAAGAAACATGCACAGAAGGTCGTCGTCGATCTGCAAAAAGCCACCGACGCACTCACTCGCCAGGATATGCGTGACTGGCGTAACGCATGGCAGATGGCTATCAATGTCGATAGCCCGAACAGGCAAAGATTATACGATATCTACCGCGATTCGTGCATCGACCTGCATTTGTCCGGCTGTATCGATCAACGTAAGAGATTCGTCATGTCCAGGTCTTTCAAATTGGTCGATGCCAAAGGGAAAGACAATGAAGAGGCACTTCATTATTTCGAGCAATCCTGGTTCAAACAATTGTTAAAATACTCACTCGATTCTATATATTGGGGTCATTCTCTGATAGAATTAGGCAATATCACTACAGACGGCGACGGCTGCATCTGCTACGATGGTGTAAAACTACTGCCAAGAAAGCACGTCATTCCTGAATATGGTCGTATCATCACAGATCTTGGACAGGACTGGACCACAGGAATAGAATATAGAGAAGCACCATATACAGACTGGCTGATTGAAGCCGGAGAATCTGAAGATTTAGGCTTGCTACTTAAAGCTGCGACACAGACAATTCCTAAGAAAAACATGCTGGCTTTTTGGGATACGTTTGGTGAAATATTCGGCATGCCTATGAGAATAGCACGCACAACATCTCGAGACGATAAGGAAAGAGCTAAACTGATGGATATGCTAAATAAAGCTGGCAGTTCACTTTCAATGGTTGCTACAACTGAAACAGAAATAGAATTTGTCGAAAGCAGCCGAGGCGATTCGTACAACGTTTACGACAAGCGGATTGATAGAGCAAACTCCGAGCTATCAAAACTCATCATCGGTCAGACTATGACCATAGAGGACGGCAGCAGTCTGTCACAGTCTGAAACCCACCTCGCCGTATTCGAGAACCTTGTTGAAAGCGATATGGACATGTTGCGTGACATCGTCAACAATCAGCTTATTCCAAGAATGATAAATCACGGATTCCCTCTCAAAGGACTTCGTTTCCAATGGGACGACGCAGTTGACTACACACCAGAACAGCAGGTCGCTTATGAGACAATGATTGCCGACAGATATGAGGTTGATCCTAATTATTTCGCCGAGAAATACAGTATGCCTGTAGGGGAACGACGTAATGCTGCAGTACCTGTTGAAAAGAAAAAAGAAGTTGATATTGAGAAGAAAGACGATAACAAAGCGGAGGGAAAACAGTCTCGAACCCACTCTTTTTTCGACTGAGCCCCTCCGACTATGAGGGGCTGCACAACAGATACATGAGTCTGCTGAACAATGAAAGCATCGACTTTATAGCCGGCGATGAGAAATCACAGAAAAAGATTATCGCCAAATTAAGGAAACTCTTTGATAATATGATGAAGACTTTGTTCCATCAAAAAGGAGCACAGCTCGACATCACCATTCTGGAATCTGACAGCGCACAAGAGTTCATCGAAGAACACGCATCGGTTTTGAACTCCGCATTCAAGGAAGTTGCAATGTCTGGAATAATGAGAGAAAGACTCGAAAAGTCCAACTATATATTTTCAGGCATGAAAACATTCCACGAGCTTAACGAGGCATTCCCCTCACTGCTTGATGAGAACGGCAATAGAAAAACATTCGAACGCTTTTTGAACGACGTTCGTAAGATAGATGCAAAATACAACAGCAACTATCTACGTGCAGAATACAACTTCGTTAATTCGTCTGCTACGATGGCTGCCAAATGGGAAGAATTCAAACAGTACGGCGACAGATATTATCTCCAGTACAGAACCGCCGGAGACAAGAGAGTGCGTCCGGAACACGCTGCACTCAACAGGGTAACGCTGCCGATAACGGATTCTTTCTGGGAGACATTCTTTCCTCCTAATGGTTGGAATTGCCGCTGTACTGTCGTACAAGTAAGGAAGTCAAAATATGAAGCAACCGACCACGATGAAGCCATGTCGCGCGGTGATGCAGCTACTGGAAAGGACACGAGAGGTCTCTTCAGATTTAATCCTGGCATACAACAGAAGGCGATGCCAGACTACAATCCATACACGATACAGAAATGCCGTGACTGCGACATAGCCAAAGGCAAATTCAGTCTCGCAAAACCTTTCATACCGGACAACGAAGTATGCGCTGCGTGTATGCTTGTCAGAAGCTGCTACGAAAATCGTGATATTGAAATCAAGCACAAAAACGGTATAATCAAAATAAACCGCTTGGTCAATCAGAATGATAGTGACTACAATAAGCTATATCAAATAGCCGAATATTTTGCAGAAAAAGGATTGGTTGTTGAACTTACGCCAAAAATGTCCCGTCCATCAAAATTTAAATACGAATGTATTTATAACGATTTGATAGGAACGAAATACGAAGGCAAATGTCCTGATTTAAGGATAGACGGATTATGGTACGAACACGAAGGTTTTGTTACTGATAATCCAAAACGAGCATTCTCAAACATGCTGTCTCACGGACTCAAGCAGTCAAACAGAATCATTATTGACAAACCTGATTTGACCGAACGCTACATGAGAAGATGCATTCAGAATAGAATTAACAATGGTGAAGATATTATTGAAGTCTGGTTACGGGATAATGATGGGAATATTTCGCTATTGTATAAAAAAACAGACGGCTGACCAATGGCCAGCCTCCGCTATCAACGAGTCGGTAGTCATTAGCTACGGAATCGTTGATGCAAAGATACAACATTTTTAAATTTTGTCAATAGTTTTAAACTAAAAAAAGATTTCATTTTTAAAATATATGTTTTGTGATTCAGTAAATTTGCAGCCGAGGCGGAGTTCCCCATAAGCCGTGTGGTTTATCGTGGCAACAACAACGCGAATGCGAATGGCGGTGTTTCGAATGCGAATGCGAATAACGATGCTTCGAACTCGAACACGAATGTCGGGTCGCGTCTGGCATACAACCAAAACTTTTAATCGGCGTACAACATCGATGACGTGTCATCAAGGTCGTGCCGAGGGGAACGAACCGCAGCAACAGCAGATTTTTCTGGAAAGCTGAAAAAAACAATTTAATGAGTAGAGTTTGGTAGGTTTATAACAACTCGAAGAACTTGGACTCAAGGAAGGAAAGCTTCAATATGAGAAGAGAAGGTTACATAATAGAAGAAATTATCGAATACTCCAATATGTCCGAGTCATTCGACCAAGTCCTTCGCGGCAGCAATAGAAAAAAGAGCCGTCAAGGAAGAGCCCTTCTTTTACATAGAGAAGAAGTAATCCAGGAACTCACATCTAAAATCGCAGATGGCTCATTCAAAGTTAGCGGTTACAGAGAAAGAACCATCAAGGAAGCCGGAAAGTTACGTCGCATTCAAGTTCTCACCATGAAAGACCGCATTGCCGTTCATGCTATAATGGCTGTCGTTGACAAACATCTGAAAAAACGTTTTATCAGAACAACTTCAGCAAGCATCAAAAGCAGAGGAATGCACGATCTCATGAAGTACATTAAACGCGATATGCAAAACGACCCTGAAGGCACCAGGTACTGTTACAAATTCGACATCTCAAAATTCTATGAAAGTGTCAAACAAGATTTTGTAATGTATTCAGTAAACAAGGTATTCAAAGACAAGAAACTTATCAACATGCTTGATGGTTTCGTCAAAATGATGCCTTCTGGGCTCAGCATCGGTCTCCGTTCATCACAAGGTCTCGGAAATCTGTTATTGTCTGTCTATTTAGACCATTATCTAAAAGACAAATGCGGCATAAAACACTTCTATCGATATTGTGATGACGGTGTCATACTTGGCAGTTCTAAATCAGACCTATGGAAAATTCGTGACATCGTCCACCAAAGAATAAAGCTGATTGAACTGAAGGTTAAAGACAACGAAAGGATTTTTCCTGCTGAAGATGGAATCGACTTTTTAGGATATGTAATCTATCCAGACCACGTGCGCCTGCGAAAACGCATCAAACAAAAATTCGCAAAAAAGATGCATTATGTCAAAAGCAGAAAAAGACGAGATGTTCTGATAGCAAGTTTTTACGGCATGGCCAAACACGCTAACTGCAGAACATTGTATTATAAACTAACAGGCAAAGAAATGAAATCATTTAAAGATCTTAATGTCGCTTACAAGCCAGAAGACGGCAAGAAGCGTTTTTCGGGTGCAATGGTTAGCATCCGCGAACTGGTAAACCTCCCTATCATTGTAAAAGACTTCGAAACAGGAGTCAAGACAAGTCAAGGAGAAGACAGATGTGTAGTAGCCATTGAAGTCAACGGCGAACCCAAAAAGTTTTTTACAAATTCAGAAGAGATGAAAAACATCCTTCTGCAAATTAGTGAAATGTCTGACGGTTTCCCTTTTGAAACGACTATCAAATCAGAAACCTTCGGCAAAGGAAGAACAAAATATGTATTCACCTAAAATAACAAACTATGAACAGAGTAGAAGGAACAGCCGATGTCAAATTACTTGAGTGTACTAATCCGGCTAAAGACAAATGGCGTATCCGTTGGGACATCCAAGAACAGGACAACGGAAATGTCAATTATATGGAACACGAATTCGACCACAAGCCAGACAGCAAAGAAATCAGACATACAGTCATTTCATGGATCAACGAACAAACTGACAACATCATTCTGACTGGATTCATTTGGAATGACATGAATGTATGGCTGTCTCAAGAGAACCAGTTCAATTATAAAGTAGCATACGACCTCGCCGTTCAGACTTTAGGTGCATCACTGCCTGTAACATTCAAGTTCGGCACAGACAACGAACCATGCTATTATAAGTTCAGTTCGATAGAACAGTTGAAAGACTTCTATACGAAAGCTGCGCTGCACATTCAAACAACATTAGAAGAGTGTTGGAAAGCAAAGGATTCTTTCAATTTGGATTTGTATCAATGACATTTTCATGGGGAGCATAAAAAAAGCCCCCAGCCTGTTAAAAAGTCGTCTCACTTACTTATTAACAAAAATTGCACACAGCAAGACCAGGGGTTATTCCTAATTCGCTATGTGCATTTTTTTGTTGCGGTAAACGCATAAATAAGTGAGACGGTGCAAAGATACAAATTTTTAACAAATGAAAGTGATTGAAATATTAAACTTAAACAAAGAATTGCTGAAGAACTTCCGGCAAGCAGGAATAAGAATAGAAGATGTTGAATATATAGAGCTTTACAAAGAATACCAAAGCCTATACAACAAAGGAGAAAAGACAACATATATAGTAAGCGTTCTCGCCGACAAATACGACATAAGCGAACGCACAGTTTATGACATCATCAAACGTTTTAAAAGTGACTGCAATTTGATTGCAGTGTAAACATACATACTGCAGATTGTCGTTTATCACAACAATAATACCTTTGCCATTCATTTTAAATCGTATGGCTATGAACAAGTATTATCAAATTTTAAGAAAGGTTTATGACAATGGCAAAACCCAAACGAATAAGAAAGGTGCAATTAAATATTTGCTTAATGAACAATTGACACTTACTCCAGCCGATTTGCTTGACATTTTCGAGAGCCATGATATCGCCCGTAAAAAATTACGTTCCGAGCTTCAGTTGTTCATGCAAGGAGAACGTAATGTAGAAAAATATCGTGATATTGGAATTAACTGGTGGGACTATTGCGGTTCTATACTTGTAAACTCATACCCTACTTATTTTGAAAAGCTACCTCCTCTAATCAAAAAAATCAATCTGGAAAAAAGGAACAGCAAAAACTATGTGCTTTTTCTTGGAGCTACAGATGTTGAAAGCAACCAAGCCCCATGCTTGAGCTTAGTGCAATTCCAGATTGACAATGAAGAACTCGTTATATCAGCATACCAACGAAGTTCTGACGCCAATCTTGGATTGCCAGCAGACATCTACCATCTGTATCTTATGGCACGACAAATAGAACTTCCCTTAAAATCAATAACATTATTTATAGGCAATGTTCACATATACCAAAGCAACTTGGAAAAAACAGAACAGCTGCTTTCCGGCAACGAAAATGTAAAATTCAAATTAAACGTATAATGAAAAAACACTATCTATCAGCACCACTACCATTCGTAGGACAAAAGCGAATGTTCGCAAGCGAATTCATCAACGTCTTGAAACAATATCCAGACGACGCAATATTTGTTGATCTGTTTGGTGGCTCAGGTTTATTATCCCACATTACAAAATGCCAGAAGCCTAATGCAGAAGTCATATTTAACGATTTTGACAATTATCGTCATCGTTTAGAAAACGTCCATCGTACCAACAAACTGCTCGCCGATCTACGCACCATTATAGGCAATATGCCAAAACACACCTGTATCAAAGGAGACAAAAGAGAACGCATATTTGAACGTCTGGAACAGGAAGAACAGACATACGGCTACATCGACTTTGTAACTATTTCATCCTCTCTTTTATTCTCTATGAAATACAAGTTGAGTATATCTGAAATGAAGAAAGAAGCACTTTATAACAATATTCGAAAGTCTGACTATCCTATTGCAACAGATTACCTCGAGGGCATTTCTATTGTCTCCTGCGATTACAAGGAACTCTTCAACAGATACAAAGACATGTCCAATGTGGTGTTTTTAGTTGACCCTCCATATTTAAGCACTGAGGTTGGAACTTACAACATGTACTGGAAACTATCAGATTACCTTGATGTGCTAAAAATTCTTACAGAACAACATTTCGTATATTTTACATCTAACAAGTCTTCCATATTAGAACTATGCGAATGGCTCGGAGAGAACCAAAACATAGGCAATCCTTTCAAGAATTGCTCCAAGGCTGAATTTAACGCCACTGTTAATTATAATGCTCACTATACAGACATGATGCTATATACTCACCAAAATGCATCATAGTTGCCATTGCTATTAAAAACCAAGGGAGACCGCTGATTGGTCTCCCTTTCTCATTTCTTTTTTTTATTCATCAAATCTCTATAATAATCGGCAGCTGCCCTGTGAAACTCCTGCTCCTTGTGCTGCGCCAGCTCTGACGATCGAGGCGAATAATAACGATACTCGCTCGACTTTTCAATGTTGTATTGAACACAAGCTTCTGATTTCTCAACATAATACTCATTAAACCACCTCAGCACCTCAGCACTCGAAATACCGCCGTAAATCTTGCCATATTCGCCTTTTAACGCTCTCTTGAATATTATATCAATGTCGGCTGCATTAACGCCCACACCGGCGTTAATACACGAATCCACGACCATTGTTGCAGTCTCAGCCATCGCTTCTGGATGCATCTGCTTTGAAACGTTCAACATCATCTCAAGCCGAGCCAGCTGCATCACGATAAGCGCAGCGGTTTCCTTATATCCGAGTTCCCTGACAAGCCTGTTTACGGAAACCACATCGCTTCGCACAGACTTCGCCACCGTATCAATTCCGGCTTCTCGCATGGCAAGTGACAACGCCTTTGGTTCGTAGTCCTTTTTAGAGATAATCGAAAGCTGTTTTTGTTCGTTCATAACTGCTCCTATTTGAAATGTTGCCATATATCTTTTGGAAATCCTTAGAGAGTCCTTCCGGAGTAAACCTGTTGGCAAAATACCAAGAGTTCGACATGTTTCTAACCGCCGTTAAATAAGCTTTTAAATTATCTATAAGAGCATCATCGTCGATAAACTCACACTGTTGTCTCTCCAATACTTTTGTCTCTATTTTTAACAATAGATCGTGCATCCATTTGTAGTCCGGTTTACTGATGTTGTATTCAGTGTTTTTAAAACGCCTGTACACATCTCCAAAGACCTCTAATGCACGATATACGGGCATCTTTCTTCCGTCCTTTGACGACATCGATACGAGGACTTCGTTCACAAGACGCATCTTGTCTTTCTTGGTCATCTTTAAAGCCTCATTTATAAGTTCAGCAAGTTCCATATTTTTCACTTTTAAATTTGTTCTATTCTTTTAATTGCCACACATTGATAAACTTCTATATTCTCTACAATATCCTCGTGATTATGATTTGTTTGACTTTCCACCAAATCAAAAGTAAGATATTTAGAACCACCCATTAATGACAAGGCCGAATGAATTATCTCAGGTAATTCGAACACTGTCAAGGCTTCTTCCGACAGTTCACTACCGTCAGCGGAAGACCCGTTCCATTCGGTAACTATATGCAATTTCACAAACGGCTCTGCTCGATATTCCAGACCTGGCACTATTTCACTCCACTTGATAGGAGTAAACTCTACAAATACAGCAGGACATGACCAGCTCTCTTCCTGCTCGATGAATTCAACATTGTGATTCCATAAGTCAATATGATTGATAATGCGCTGCGCTCCTTCTGGAACGTCCTCTCCTTTCCAAACTCTGACAATATCACCATTAGACATTTTATACAATGTATTCAAATTGCGGCAAATAGATTGATATAATTCTTTTCTCATTTTCTGTTTATTTCAAATTCTACATTAAAATATTCTGTAATATTATCCTCTATGATTTCTCTGACCTTCTTCTCTACTTCTGGAGAAGTTCCAAGGAAACGTCTGCGTGGAATTACGATTGTACTGCCAACCTTCTTCAAGGACATCAGTCTCCAGAACTCAGCATCAGGACTCATATTCATATCGGCAGTCCAGGCATAAAAACCACCATCCGACAACGAACCTCTTCTTTTCCTTGCGGATTTTCGTGTCATCTTTTGAGCCTGATAAAATTTATGCCGGAAGAACATTTTCATACGTTTGGTCACCACTATCTCTCCACCGTCATTGTGTATTTCTGCATAAGGAAGTGTTGTGTAAAATGTAATGCTGTGGTCAGTGGTTCTGCTTGATATGCTTGAGCGCAGTCTTCCGGAATCGGTAAGTATCGCTCTGTCCTTATTGCGAATTGGGGATTTTCGCCTTTGCCATTTCTCGCTAAAGAAAGCTTCTCTTTCAAAATTAAGGTCAAATTCTTCTTTCATTTCGACCGCTATATCATTGATGATATTGCGGAAAATTCTTTGCACTTCACTGTTCATCACCAAAGTCAAAAAACAAGGTTAATTCTTTAGGTATCTCATTTTTAGGGTCGCAAGACGCTTTGAGCAAGTTATAGAAAGTGCGCTCCGACACAGGATATACAGGATATACGTATCTACGCCAAATCTCGCGGTTACTATAACCCAATTTAGCATATTTGTCATATATCGCATTAATATCCGCAACACGTTTCTGATAACTTACTCCTCGTCTCTTAGCCATAACTATTTATTAAGATTCTGTCATTCCAAGTGGAATGGTTTTCCACACTCCGTTTTCTGTTTTAATCTCAGCTCTGATAAACTGCTTGCTTATTTCCGGCTGGTAACTATCTTCGATAATACGCACACCTTCAAGGAAACGTTCATCACCTACATCTTGAGCGACCTTGCGCAGCTGAACAATACGGCTTGCCTTCAGTGTTCCTTTTGCATCACGAGCCAATAAACGGAATACCATATTAACTAAGGCTTCTGTTTTTTCATCATTAGCAAGACTTGAGATATATTCTTTTACAATGGCAATACCATCTTCAACTGTATCCCTGTAACCATCTGTAACATGAACACCAAGTGAAATTCGTTTGTTGCCTTCACTGTTGGTAAAGGTATGACTGCGCTGATCATCCTTAACCTTGGTCTTGAACAACTCCGACTTCATTTGAAGAATGGTCTTGAAGTTATCCATTACCTTTGACTTACTCTTTTTAATTTCGTCGCTTATTGAGAGCAATATAGGAATAGAAGCATCTATCTCCTCATCCACAAGCTGTTTGTATTGTTCTCTTTCTGCCTTGACTCTTTCTTCCTCGGCTTTCTTTGCCTTTTCTGCTTGGAACTTTAGGAACTCAGCCATCTCGTCCGCAGTTACGTAAATAGTTTCTCTTTCGTCCATAATTATTCGTATTTAAGATTAATCCTCAATAGTTAAATCATCTTTAAGTAATTCTTTAATTTTTCTGTCTCGAGCCGTTTTGGTAGGAAAGTTTTCTAATGTTTCCCAAACACCTGCTCTTTTTAGTTTCTTTATTCTGATATTAGGTAAGTCATCAGTTCTTATGACTGTAAAACCTGCTTTTAATACTTTGTCTTGAGCGTTTTGATTCATAATAACACGTTTTTAGTTAAGTCCTATTTTTGGTATTCTATCTTTGACCCTCATAACTGACTGCTTCCGGCAGAACTCGTTGTATATTCTTGTAAGGGTCGTTTCCGGTATTCTGTTGAAATCGTGACTTACAAAACCTGTCGGAACAATTCCTGCGGCACGTATGGCAGTAGATTTTATATAGTCAAGACTTACGTTCATTCCGCTATCCTCAAAATACTGTCCGATGGCCTTTATCACTCCTTTACGGAGTCTGTCAGATTCAGACTTATACTTCCTGGTCTGCGGTGTTCTGCCAAGTTCCTGCAGATAACGTATCATCTCCTGAGCTTCTATATAGTCAAGTTCCTTCAGACTGTCGGTACGACCATTTGTATAATCCAAAATGAAGTCATGACGCATATCATCATTAAACTTCATGCTTTTGAAAAGGTAGAACAGACTGCGTCGCTGTCTATCACTTATTTTGTTTACAACCTTATTCATATCCTTTACAATCATAAGTTTCATTCACTTTTTTCCATTTTCCAGAGATACGAGCCTCAAGACATTCTATCTTATGGTTGAGTGCGCTGCGTTCCCTCATATACACCTCATACAGCATACCGTCCTTCTCTCGCTCAAGGCTCGCCAAACGGCACTGGAGGTCGTTTAATTTTGCGTTGACCTCAACATAATGCTCGGTCATATCTTTTTTTCTACTCATAATTCATCGTGTTGAAACATCACTTCAATGCCACAGCTGCTTGCCACATCAAGTTCCAACTTGCAACCTTTCGACAGTTCCCAGCCACGAAGCATATAGATATAATCGCATGCAAGCAACAAACCTATATCTACCCTCATGTGTTCTCTCCAGTGCGCTGTCTGTGGCACTCCATTATTAAACGGATTAACCGCTTCATAACCCTTACTCAATAGTTCAGCTTCAGCAGTTCTAAAGACCTCTTGTCTTTCTTTCAAATCGTGGTGTTCTATCGCACCGCTTATATACACTTTCTTCATATTATTCTATTATTAGTTGAACTTGAAAATTATACTCGTAACACAATCTTTTTATCTGAATTACCTTATATGGGTCTTTGTTGAAAGCAAAATATATCGTCTTCTCCTTGGTGTCACATTTAACACCTTTCTTTCTCAAACTATACAGGATATTAGCCCTACGTTTTAATCTATTTCCCATTTGATTTCTCATTATATACTTCTACCGCTTTTTCCTCCCAGATTGTAAAGTATTCAGAAACATTGCCTGAATATCGACCTTGGCAATACGCCCTAAAACCTTGCGTCCTGACCTTGACACCTGCCTTATATTTCAGTCTGATTGCAGGTTTACCAAGTGGTTTACCTTTATCTTCCTGGCTGATAAATATGAATGTCTTATGTTTGAATCTGTCAATTAGGTCTCTCGTACAAGCATATTCCCATCCAACGTCAAAAGCAAACTGGTAACTATCAACTATTATGAACTTTGCGCTTTTAGGTTTTGCCAGACGTTCCGCAAGAGTATCAATATCTCCATCCGTTGTAATTCTGAATGAACCCTGAACCTCATTCATCTTAAATTGTGCAAGGCGGCGTTGCATCGACACTCCAACACCTTCCTCAAGCGATACATATAAAACAGGTCCAAGTCCACATAGCATTTTGGCAAGTTGCATTACAAATGAGCTCTTGCCACTCGCTGAAGCACCACTAATAAACCAGGTGTCGCCTTGTTCCGGCTCTCCAAACACATCCTTCCATTTGCCCTCAAAAGGCAACACCTTATGCTTGATGTTCGCTACATCTTTGGGGCTATAAGCTCTCTTTGCCATAATCAACATTCTTTTTAAGTTCTGAAATAAGAGCATTAGCCATTTCTACCGCATATCTACATATATCATGTGTAGTAATTGTTTTATCATAATCATTGATTTGTCCCATTATTTCAGGTAAAATTGTTTTTGCCACCTCATACCTACGTTGCTCCCAATCTATCTCTTTTGGTCTCTTTATCTCGCGATATATGCCAATAATCGCATCCATTGTTTGTTGCTCAATTCTTGTCATGATTACGCCATTTTAAGTTTTTCAATCTCTGTATATACTCTGCGAAGTCCGCCAGCAGTCTTGCGAACCATAGCCGCGATGTCCGTGCCTTCTGGCGCATTTACTTTAGCGACTACAGCAGCCTGATCCATCAGGAATTTTTCACGGTCTTTATTGTCCGCTGGAGTCACTCTACTGTATTTATCTCCATATCTGGAAAACATTTCGGTGTAACCGACCTTCTGATGTTCTATTGAACGGTCTATCTTTGCCTTCAGTCCGTCAGCACCCATCATATACCAAGCGCAGCACCTCTCCGTGGCATTCCACAATGCTTTAAGTTCGAGGAATGCATCATACTGCAAATCGCCAGCTTCGTCAAGAACAATAAGCGGAGTTTCTATTGAACGGAGGTAGTAAACAAGATCTTCATATATATCGCTGTATCTGCCATTGCCGTTCACACCGAATTCTGTCGCTATCTTACGCACAAGTTTTTGTTTGGTTTTGACTTGAGAACAGTCAATATAAACAGCATTGCGATGTCCCTTGACATAATAACGTGCCGTGAAGGTCTTGCCGATATTCGGGATATCGCAAAGGATAGCACTGAGTCCGGCATTCTGACAAGCCTCTAACTGTGCGCTTATAAAATCGAAAGTCGCTGTTCTTGCTGCTTTCCATTCAATACCGCCACGGAGATTGACACCCAACCTGCGCGCAATCGTTATCCAATTTGCCTCGCTGAGTGCCTTATCGGTCTGTCCGTTCTTAATAGAACTATAAACCGAGGTTGCAATACCCAATGAAGCGGCATGCTTGGCATCACTCGGATAGTTTACTCTATTGGCTGTTATAGCCTCGAGAATCTGTTTTTTAATTTCTGCAGTAATCATATATCTCACTTTTAATGTTGTTCTAATGCTATTCTAAAGGGATTCTAACGCTATACTTGTATAATCAAAATTATCAGTCCTAACAAGAATCATATCATCATCTATTGATGGTAATTCCATCTCTTCTCGCTTATATTCCAGCATAGGTTCTGCCTTCGAGATTCCTACACTCTTTATTTCGTTTCGGCTTATATAGCTCTTAAATCCTGCTATCTTTCTTTGCTGTTCCTTAAATATCGCTCTGTCCTCATCTGTCTGTTCCGAATCAGCGGTGTTATATGTGCCAACATCCTCAAGTCTGTCAATCAATCTGTCATCTTGGAAAATATAGACATCCGTAATCTTTCCTGATTCGTCGGTAAGGTAGTAAGCGTCAACCTTCCAATTGTTAGGATATAATTTTTCAATTACATCCGTCTTACTCAACCACCAATCTTTATAAGCTACCCGACAGTAACTGTTTCTACGGATGGTAGTCTCTACATGGTCGCCTATAAAGCGAGCCCATACCGACTTATCCATAGGCTGTAATGAAGGATTCATATTCGCCTCAAGAACCTGCCAGCGAGTCATGCCAGGATATTTCTTTTGGTTCGGGTGAAGGGAGTTGTTGAACTCCTGAATATCACGGATATCGTCAGCGATAAGTTCATCCCATGAGTAATATTGTTTCTCTTCGTATGTGTCATTATATGCATCGAAAACTTTGACAGATTCGGTTCTATATGCTCTGCTTTTAGCATAGAAACGACCGATGCCGAGATGGTTCTTATGCTCTATGCTACGCTTCTTTGCACCGTTAAGAGGTTCTGCGTATTTCTCCTGAGAATTCATAGGAGCACAGAAGCGAACAAATGGAAATAATACACCTGCTCTGAGAAAACTATCTTTCCATTGGCTCATAAGGTGATTTTCCACCTCTACCTGCGCCGGACAGCCCCACCCGTTTCGTTCTATCAGACGGAACATAGAACGGAAGCAGTCTGTAACCAAATCCACATTTTTGTGACGATTATAGGCATATCCGACAACACACTGGCTTGTAACATCGTATGCATAATATGCTTTTGGACGAGCTTTGGAATCAGCCAATTTGCGAGGAAGGTCGCGGTCGTCAAATGATATTTTAGAAAATGAAAACTCTGGAGCATGACGATGGACATGTGGCATTTGTTCATGCATGAATGTCGTGTATGACGTTGTGCGCTGCTCTATAAGCACACGGTTCTTAGGTTTGTTCAAATAATTGGCAATTGTGCTTTCACTTAACGATATCGGTTCACCGTTCTTATCAGTCCATTCGTTAGGATTGAACAATGCTCCAGTCTCGACATCATAGACCTCCAGTTCACCGCAGACAAATGCATTATACATTTCCCATACACTTATATTGAATGGTTTGTTAGGCAAAGCAGCTATGGATATTATCAGTCTCTCGGTCTTGTGGTCAACTTTTCTACGTGACTGGTTGCCGAACTTACCGCTTATAAGGCAAGAATATCCACATTCCTGATACTCGTTGACCTTTTTTCTAAAACGAAGCATACTCGAAGGCAACGTATGACCCACTTTGACCCTGTAACCTTCCACAACCTGCGACATCTTATTCCAGTCGTATTTCAGTCCCATTGTCTTGTGTATCGCCTTGGCATTGTTATAAAGTTTTATGCAGGCGTTCAGAACGCTCGCATTTGCGACATATTCGGCAACGTGAGCATCGGTGGCAAAGTCATGTCCGCAACTGTTTCTCCAATCAGAGAAATAAGCGACAGCTGCCTGGTCTGTCTCATAGTTCGCCTCAATCCAGGCATACAATACCTCTAACGAAGCATCTGGATATAAAGCATTGACCTTCTCACGATATGAATCAGGAAGACTACTGACAGAAACAAGAGCATAATTGTTGCTTGAACCTCCTCCACGGCGCACAACATCAATACGTCCACGTGCAGATAACTGCTTATAGTTAGGTTCAGACATAATGCCGTTACCTATAAGTTCACGTGCCGAAATGCATAATGTGTTGCCGTAGTATTCCATGACCACCTCCTTATTTCAATGTTGATGCATAATCTTGTATGTGTTCAATTTCGGCAATTGAAACATCATTATAACGCTTAACAGCCTTACCGTTAAAATATACCACACCGTCACCAGTAATCTTATCAAACTCCAAGACCGCACCGTTTGGAATATATTGGCGCATATAGTTATCGTTATCATGGAATGTTTCCACCGATGGAAGCTTAGTCATAAGAATGCCATCCTTATCGAGAGCAACCTTACGAATCTTACGTGCAAGTTCTGTATTACGCTTGAATGTCAGCGCATTCAATATCATCATATCTGTCACTTTGAAGATCTTTCTCAAATCCTCACGAACCGACTTGGAAATCTCAATATATTGCTTCATGTTCAATCTTTTAAATTATTCATTAAAAATGCATAGTCTTCTTCCCATAGTTGAAGTCTTAATTCTATTTTGCACTTGACCACCTCTTTAAGACCAACCAATTCTATTGCTGCGTTGTAAAAGTCAACATCTTCATAAGTGCAAGATTTACTTACAAGAAGTTCTTTAAGATCATTCATCTTTTTGCGACGATCGTCGAGTTCATTGTTTCGCTCTTCATTCATTTTCATCAGGATTTCAACCTGGCCTTTTTCAAGCTCAAGTTCCTTTTTGCATTGTTCTAATGTCATTTCTTTGTTTGCCATCACCTATATTATTTAGTTTACGTTTAACAAATCCCAAATTTTCGTATCTTTGGACGCTTGTTTGTTTCCAAACACGATGCAAATATAGATTAAAATCTAATATAATCAACAATAATTTAGGAAATAATCTAAATAATTTATGGGTGCAAAATCTAACTTACTGAAATATATAGAAATAAAAGGTATAAAAAAACCTGATTTTTACAAAAAAACAGGTCTTTCTAATGGTTTCTTAGATAAAAACGAGAATATTTCTTCACAAAATATAGAGATTATAATCTCAAATTATCCAGATATATCAATAGACTGGCTGGTTACAGGCAAAGGCGAAATGTTAAAAAACAATGACAAACCAGTTGCCAAACAGACCGACAACCCCAACGAAGGTATTCCGCTTATACCCATAGAAGCGATGGCAGGAGCATTAACATGCGACAAAACCATTCTTGAGTATGAGTGCGATAGATATGTTGTTCCTATGTTTAAAGGTGCCGATTTTCTCATACCTGTAAAAGGTTCAAGCATGTATCCAAAATACAGCTCTGGAGACATCGTTGCCTGTCAGCGTATTAGCATGAACAACTTGTTTTTCCAATGGAATAAAGTTTACGTCATAGATACCAATCAAGGTGCGCTTATCAAACGCATCAAACCAGGTCACGACGAAAACCACATTCTCATAGTATCAGACAACGAAAAATACGATCCATTTGAATTGCCATATTCAGCAATCCACGCTGTAGCATTAGTTATCGGTGTAATAAGATTAGAATAGAATCTAAACCATATTATAAATGAAACGTATGCGTTTTGCACCCACAAAACCATCAATAGAGAGGCGTACCCCCTTAAAAACAGCTATTAATTTACTGAAACATTTAAAAAACATCACTTTAGGCATTTTTCAGGAATACCGCCAATGGTATGTTTCCCCCATTCTATCCCTTAAAAATGGTATGTTCCCCCCTCTCTATAAGTACCCCTAAAAACCCTAAATGTGTAACCCCACTTTTTCAAAAATGTAACCCCAGTTTGTAACCCCACTTGTAACCCCAGTTGTTAAAATCGCCATAAAGGCTCATTTAAACGTCACCCCTCCTACCCTGCCACATACCACAGCATCAATTTACCCCAAAGCACAAACAAAAGAGAGCAAACGCTTTAAAACACAAATAATTAAGTATAATAAACAAAAAGATGGCTGCATGTAAAACCATACAACCATCTTTTAAAGCAAATATAAGCCCTCCTACCCTATTTAAGGCCTAAAATTAAACCAAAATTAAACCAATGTAAACGCTTCGTTTTAATCGCCTCAAACGCCTTTTTAACATAACTCTTTGAACATCATATTACTTATACGCATTTTTGAAAAATCGCTTTTTTACACTTCGTTTTGTGCCCTATAATTGATGACTTTTTCATAGAATAGAAATGATATAAAATTAAAACACAATATATATCGGGTGGAATTTTCCACTGGTTCTAATTAACATATTTTTCCGTTTGTTTTTTTTGTAAATATAATGATTCAAAAAGCAAAAGTCAAGAGTTTTTTTTTATTTTTTCGGGGCAAATTTCATTCTATCTTTTTTTAAATTCTTCGCAAAATATTTCTTAAATTTGTCGTTACATTATATATTTAGCGTTGAATATGAAAATGAATAATTTAGGTATTTTTAAGAAAACATTATTAATAGGTGTCATCGGTCTTTCGTTGACATCTTGCCAAGAGAAAGTCGTACCACAAAAACGTGCTGAAACCATTTACAAGACTCTCACCGTTGAAACCAGCGATCAGGTCTTAAGAAGCGGCTTCGCTGCTACCATCAACGGATGCCAGACCGTCGAGGTTCGTCCACAAGTCAGCGGCATGATTACCGACATCCGCATCAACGAAGGCGACTTTGTCCGTAAGGACTCTACCCTTTTCGTCATCGACCAGACTCCATATAAGGCAGCATACGAAATTGCATCAGCAAACGTGATGAGTGCCGAAGCCAACCTCTCGACAGCACAGCTCGTGCTTGAAAGCAGCAAGGAACTTTTTGAACAAGATGTCGTTTCAGAGTTCGAACTCATGACAGCGCAAAACAACCTCGCTGAAGCTGAAGCCAAGTTAGCCTTAGCAAAAGCCGAGATGAACAAAGCTTACACCAACCTCTCATATACAATGGTGAAATCACCTGTTAATGGTGTTGCCTCTATGATTCCTTATCGTGTCGGTGCATTGGTCAATAGTAATATCAGTCAACCTTTGGTTACTGTTTCCGACGACAGCAAGATTTTCGCTTATTTCTCTATGGCAGAAAATCAGATGCTCGACCTCATCCAAGAATATGGTTCTTTGAAAGAAGCTATCAAAGACATGCCTGAAGTGGAACTCGTCATGAGCAACGGCAAGACATACAAACACAAAGGAAAAATCAACGCAGTGAGTGGCACCATCAGCGCAAGCACTGGCGCTGTCAGCTTCCGTGCCGTATTCCCAAATCCTGAGCGTCTCTTACGCGATGGCGGCAGCGGAACAGTCATCATCCCTACATCACACGAAGACTGTATCATCATCCCTCAGACTGCAACCTTCGAGTTACAAGAAAAAGTATTCGTATATAAAGTCATCGATGGCAAGGCACATTCTGCTGCTATCACCGTGATGCCTCGTAACAATGGTATCGACTACATCGTAGAAAGCGGTCTCGAAGTCGGTGACGTCATCATCGCTGAAGGCGCAGGTCTGGTTCGTGAAGGAGCTACAATCAAAACCTCAGAAACTCAGAAACTCAGAAACTCAGAATTAACAGAAGAAGGAGGCGAATAATGGATATCAAAACATTCATCAACCGTCCTATTTTCGCAGGCGTCATCTCTGTGATAATAGTGCTCTTAGGTCTCATCTGCCTCGTCGGTCTTCCTATCGAGCAGTATCCTGAAATAGCACCTCCTACCGTCAGCGTTTCTGCCAATTACGCTGGTGCAAATGCCGAGACAGTACAAAACAGCGTCGTCGTGCCTTTGGAAGAAGCCATCAATGGCGTGGAAGACATGATGTATATGACATCGTCTGCAAACAACAACGGCTCTGCCAGCATTCAGATTTATTTCCGTCAAGGCACCAATGCCGACATGGCGACCGTCAACGTTCAGAATCGTATCGCATCAGCTCAAGGTCTGTTACCTGCTGAAGTAACAAGAAGCGGTGTCAGCGTCAAGAAAAGACAAACCAGCCGTATCAAAGTACTCGCTGTTTATAGTCCCGACGACTCCTTCGACGAGAGATTTCTCAGCAATTATTTAAAAATCAATATCGAGCCAAGATTGTCACGTATCGCTGGCGTCGGTGAAGTCGACGTAAGAGGAGCCGACTACTCACTTCGTATCTGGCTCGACCCTGCCAAGATGGCGAAATATTCCTTGGTGCCATCAGACATCTCAGCAGTATTGGCAGAACAAAACTTAGAAGCAGCCACCGGTACACTCGGCGCTGACTCAGAAAACACATTCCGTTACACCTTGAAATACAGAGGCCGCTACGACAAAGAAGAAGACTACGCCAATATGATAATCCGTGCTGACAACGACGGAACATTATTAAAACTCAAAGACATAGGAACTGTAGAACTAGGTTCCAGAAGCTACGATTATATAGGTCAGGTTAACGGACACCCTGGAACCACCTTGATGATTTCACAGACTTCTGGCTCTAACGCCAATGAAATCATCGATGCCATCGACAAGGAAATAGAAGAAATAAAAAAGACATTGCCAAGAGGCATTGAAATCGTCGACTTGATGAGTACCAAAGACTTCCTCGACGCATCTATCGACAACGTCATCGAGACTCTCATCCTCGCCGTCATCTTGGTTATCTTAATCGTTTACATCTTCTTACAGAGTTTCCGTTCTACCTTCATCCCTGCCATCGCCATTATCGTTTCCCTCGTCGGAACATTTGCATTCCTTAAGGTAGCGGGATTCAGCCTTAATATGATTACACTCTTCGCCCTAGTGCTCGTCATCGGTACTGTCGTTGACAATGCCATCGTTGTGGTTGAAGCCGTGCAAGCCAAATTCGACGCAGGTTACAAATCACCATATAAAGCAACAGTCGATGCTATGCAAGGCATCTCCAACGCTTTAATTGCAACAACATTCGTCTTCATGGCGGTGTTTATCCCTGTATGTTTCATGGGCGGAACAACAGGTACATTCTACACACAATTCGGTCTCACCATGGCCGTCGCTGTCGGTATCTCACTCATCAACTCCATCACATTAAGTCCAGCATTATGCGCTTTATTGATGCAGCCTTACGTCATCAGAGAAGACGGCAGTATGTCATTCTCGACACGATTCCATGTCGTATTCGACGCTGGCTTCCAAGGACTTATCAACAGATATAAAAGAGGCGTTCTCTTCATGTTTAAAAACAAATGGTTCTCGGTGATACTCGTCATCGCTGCTTTAGGCGGACTTTTCTATATGTTAGAACATACCAAGACAGGTCTCGTTCCAAAAGAAGACATGGGTTCTATCAACGTTGATGTTCAGACACCTCCGGGAACAAACTTAGGAGAGACAGTACGCGTCATGGAACTCATCGCCTCTCGTTTAGACGAGATTCCTCAGATAGAATCATATTCCTACACAACAGGTTACGGTATGATGAGTGGCGTCGGTCCTTCATGCGGCGGTTTCACTATTCGTCTTAAACCTTGGGACCAACGCACTGAGATTGAAGACAACATCGACTTCGTCATGGAAGATATTTATGCCAAGACAGCCGACATCACATCGGCGAAGATTATCGTCTTCACACGTGGTATGATTCCAGGCTACGGAGCTAGTAGCGGCTTCGAGGTTCACATCCAAGACCAGAAAGGCGGCAGCTTAGAAGACTTGCAGAAAGTCACTAACGATGTCATCAATGCTCTTAACGAAAGACCAGAGATAGGCAGAGCCACAACATCATTCGACACAAAATATCCTCAATATCTTTTGGAAGTCGACGCTGCCAGATGCAAGCGCAACGGCGTCTCACCAGGTGACGTGCTCAACGTGATGGCAGGTTATATCGGTGGAAGCTACGCTTCTAACATGAACCGTTTCTCCAAACTTTACCGCGTCATGATTCAGGCCTCGGCAGAATACCGTCTCGACACCGAGTCGCTCAACAATATGTTCGTACGCAACAAAGAAGGCGAGATGTCGCCAATCGGACAATACGTCACATTGACACGTGTATATGGTCCACAAGCCATCTCACGTTTCAACCTCTTCTCATCGATACAAATCAACGGACAGGCTGCCAACGGATATTCCTCAGGTGAAGCAATCCAAGCCGTTAGAGAAGTGACAGCTGAATTATTACCTGCAGGCTACGGCTACGAATTCGGCGGCATGTCGAGAGAAGAAGCCGACTCTAGCAGCTCTACAGCTATCATCTTCGTGATATGTATCGTCTTCATATACCTTATACTTTGCGCATTGTATGAAAGCATCTTCATCCCTATCGTCGTCATTTTGTCAATACCATTCGGTCTAGCAGGAAGTTTCTTGTTCGCCAATATGTTCGGTTTGGAAAACAACATCTACCTCCAAATCGGACTTCTGATGCTGATAGGTTTGTTAGCAAAGACAGCCATCTTGATTACAGAATACGCCTCAGCAAGAAGAGCAGAAGGCATGTCGATACCAATGGCAGCTATGTCAGCAGCAAAGGCTAGATTGAGAGCTATCTTGATGACATCACTCACTATGATATTCGGTATGTTGCCATTGATGTTCGCCACAGGTGTAGGCGCTAACGGCAACATCTCTATCGGTGTGGGAACAGTGGGCGGCATGCTCATCGGAACAATCGCGCTCTTGTTCGTAGTGCCAGTATTATTTATCATTTTCAGAAACATTGAAGAAAAAGTAATGCCTCAAAGAAACAAAGAAATAGAATCATGAAAAAGATATTAATTCCATTGATAATATTAGTCATCACGATGAACAGCTGCGCTCTGTATAAAAAACATGAGCGTCCTGACATCACCTTCGTCGATAGCTTATATAACAGAATTCCTACCGCTGACGATTATGAGTCAATAGCTTCTCTCACATGGAAGGAGCTGTTTGCCGACACGCTTCTTCAAGACTTAATCGAGATAGGATTGGAAAACAACACCGACCTTGAGATTGCGCGTTTGAAGGTAGAACAAGCTGAAGCGACATTACAGAGTTCAAAACTGGCATTTTTCCCTAACGTGTCGTTTTCTGCACAAGTCAATACAAGTGGTGCTTACAGTCTCGCACCTAACGCATCTTGGGAGATAGACGCTTTCGGAAGATTGTATAACACCAAGAAAGAAGCCGAAGCTGCATTAGCTGCTACTGATGCTTTCCAACAAGCAGTGCAGACACAACTCGTCGCAACGATAGCTAATTCATATTACACACTCCTCATGCTCGACGAGCAGCTGGAAATCAGCAAAAGAACACTCAACACTTGGGAAGAAAACATCAGGACATTGTCGGCATTGAAGAGAGCCGGCAAGACCAACGAGGCTGCTGTCTTACAAGCAAAGGCCAACAAAGTTAACGTCGAGGCATCTATCTTGACATTAAAGAAACAAATCATTGAACAAGAAAATTCATTAGCTGCACTATTAGGTCTCGTGCCACAGGAATTTGAACGTAACGAATTGTCACAGCAAGTATTCCCTGACACATTATTGATGGGACTTCCATTATCGAGCCTTGTCAATCGCCCTGATGTAAGACAAGCAGAATATAAGTTAGTTGAAGCATTTTACGCTACCAATGTAGCACGTTCCTACTTCTACCCTAGCATCACATTAAGCGGCAACGCTGGTTGGTCGGGAGTCATAGGCGACCCAGGCGACTGGATTTTCAACGCAGTTGGTTCTTTGATGCAGCCTATCTTCAACCAAGGAAAGAACAAGGCGAGAGTGAAGATTAGCGAGTCACAACGACAAGAAGCGCTGCTCAACTTCAAGCAGACACTGTTAGACGCAGGAACAGAAGCAAACAACGCATTGGTATCGTGGCAGACAGCACGCAAGAGATTAGATAGTGACAAAGTGCAAATCATGTATTTGAAAGGTGCGGTATTCAACACACAGCTACTAATGAAAAACGGACAAGCCACCTACATCGAAGTGCTCACCGCTCAGAAGAATCTCTTACAGGCAGAGCTTACCGAGACCAACGACAAATACCTCGAGATACAAAGCGTGATAACGTTGTATCATGCCTTAGGCGGAGGATTAGAATAAACAAAAAAACGAGTCACATGTGCGACTCGTTTTTTTTGTTTACTTATTTTACTTATAAATCTCATCAAATTTAATCATCCTGACTTCACCGTATTTCTCTAATGCCTTCATATCGACATTTTTCTTGTTGCCGGCAATCATGATAACAATTGGTCTGTTCTGAACCTTGTCTTGATAGAATTTCTCTATGTCGTCGTATGATGTTTCCTTGATGATATTTGTTGTCTCGATTCTTGGGTCATGGTCGTAACCTTCTTCAATCCATGTCATTACAGCCGATGGCATTCTGCGTGGAGTAATATAATCGGCAGCTCTTGACATAATGAGTGCTTCTTTTGAAGTATTAAATTTCTCCATCTTCTCTGGCATGTTAACGATAAGTTCTATGAATGCATCAACACCTTCGTTGGTCTTGTCGCTCTGTGTTCCTAGATATGCATATTGATAACCTGGATATCTGTCTTTGTAATCGTATGAATAATAAGAATAAGCAGTGTATCCTAGTGAACGTAACTCTCTGATTTCCTGAAATACTATAGAATACATATCGGTACCGAAATATTTATTGAAGACACTCGACAAAGCTTTCTCTTCTTTATTCAGCTTCTCGCCTTGAACATATATTGAGATATTGCTTTGTCTGAATTTCTTGTTATGAGCGAAATAAACGATATTCTCATTTTGTTCTTGCGGAATGTTAACCTTACGTTCAGCTTTGACTGCATCGTTCTTGATGATATTGTGAGAGTTCAACATAGCAATGACATCCTTAGTATCGATGTTGCCATTGAATGTGATATCGCCTCCATAATTGAATATTTCTTTAAATTCATTAAGGATGACATCGCCGTCACGTTTTGCCCATTTTTTAATATCCATCTTATTGAGATATGGTGACTTATCTCCATAAAGAACGTAGCTGTACAATGCGCTATTCCATGTGTCTGGTGAGTCTTTGTCGGTTTTCTTGTTCATCTTTTCACCGTCAATCATAATGGCGAGTTTGCTAGCATCATATTTTGCGTTATAAATCTTGTCTTCGCATATTGCCAAGATTTCATTGAGATTTTCATCAAAACCAGAGATTGTCAAAGTGCTGCTGCCATTGTTGACATTCAAATACATCTCAGCTCCTATCTTTTGAAGTTCGAGTTCTATCTCTTCAAAAGTCCTTGATTCAGTTCCGAGTAAAGACCACAAGTCGCTTGCTCTTGAAAGTTCAGGATTGTCGATAGAACCGTGATTATAGGTTATAGTAAGATTGAATATATTGTTATATGGATTTTTTGATGAATACATTGTAAAAGCGTCGTTAGCTTTTTCAATGATGACGTCTTTTCCAAATTCAACGATTTGTGGTTTTACCGCTTCCACTTCTTGAGCTTCAATCTGTTTTGCGAACTCCGATTTAAGTTCTGTGTTCTTCACTTCGACGGCTTTCCAATTTGGTTTCTCAACCTTGTCTTTTTCTGGGAATCCCATCTTAGATCTTAATATTGTACGGTTCTCTGTGAAGTATTTATTTGTCACAGCAATGACATCTTCTTTGGTGATATTCTTAATCTTTTCTGTCTCTTCGATATAATCGTCGAATGTCATGCCTCTTCCTTCCAAATCCATGAAGATATTTGACAAGTTGTCGATACCTTCTAAACTTTGAAGTCTGTCTTTCAAGATAGCAGTCTTGGCTGCTTCGAGCAAATCTTCGCTGAAGTTACCCACTTTGATTTGATTAACAGCGTCAAAGATAATAGCTTCAGCTTCTTCGTGTGACTGTCCGATGATTTTTGGCACATACAAAAAGATATTTGCACCATAATCTTCCAATGACAAAGGCATCATCAAGCCCAACATAATATCGTTGTTAACCATAGCTTTGTCGATGAGACCTGTAGCGCCATTTGTCAACAAGTAAGATAAGATATTAAGAGCTATATTGTCTTCGTGAGAATTGTCGATACCTTTATATATTATTGCGCCAATTTTTATAGGAGTAAGTTTCACTTCTTTGATGACTTCTTTATCGAAAGCAGGGAGTTCAAATTCTGGGAACTCAGGAAGTTCTCTCTTTTCCCATACAGAGAATTTCTCTTCAATAAGAGGTTTGATGTCTTCTATTACGAAATCACCGACCATAATGAGAGTCATATTGTTAGCTACATAATAAGTATTGAAGAACTCACGCATCTTCGATGTCTGAGGGTTTTTAAGATGTTCGGTGAGACCTATCACAGGGCGTCCGTAAGGATGTTCGCCGAAACATTCTTTGAACATCAATTCTGAGAAGGCTGCTATAGGATTATCGCCGTACATATTCTTTTCTTCATAAACTGTTTCAAGCTCGCTTTGGAAGAGACGGAAGACTGGATTGCGGAAACGTTCCACATAAACGTCGATCCATTTCTCTACCTGATTTGAAGGAAAACTGTTGAAATAGACAGTCATGTCGTAAGAAGTGCCTGCGTTGAGACCTTCGCCACCCATCTTGGTAAGAATCAAATCCACTTCGTTAGGAATAGCGTAGTCTGTGGAAGCGATTGACAATTCATTGATTTTCTTTTGAATTGCAACACGTTCTTCTGGCACGTCTGTCTCATGCAATTTATCATACATGATATCGATGCTGTCGAGATAAACTTTCTCAGCTTCCCAGTTGACAGTTCCAATCTTGTCGGTGCCTTTGAACATGATATGCTCGAAATAGTGAGCCATGCCTGTCGCATCTAGAGGGTCGTTCTTGCTACCAGCATGAACATAAACATTTCCGTGAATGGTAGGTGCTGAATGGTCTTCACACAAAACCACTTTCAATCCGTTGTCGAGATAGAATGTTTCAAATTTTGGTTGTTGCTGGGCATTAGCAGCCTTAAATCCCCAAAGAACAGCAAACACCATCAATAAGATAATACTCTTTCTTTTCATATAATTAATATTTTAATAGTTAATTCTATTATTTCCACCACAAAAATATAAATAATAAAAACAGTTAATATATTTTTTGAAAATAATCATAGAGACGCAGCAATTACATATTGTTAATTTTAGTGTAATCGACACATCTCTACATTGTTCTTAATTAGACGCTTCAACGTGTATTTATATTCAGGAAACCTTGAAACATTTCTACAAACCACTCCTAACTCCTAACTCCTAATTCCTAACTCCTCTATCGAGATTCCAAACATCTTGATTTTCTTAATTATCTCTGGAAGTTCCTCTTCAATGAATTGCTTCTTCTGTTCTTCCAAAATAATTTCCTTAGCATTTTCACTTACGTTGAAACCGATACCTCTTTGGTTGATGATGATATTCTTATTCTGAAGCAGTTCGTACGAACGCATCACGGTGTTAGGATTCACTCCCACTTCTATCGCCATCTCCCTGACAGACATAATCTTCTCGCCTATCTTAAACTTATCGTTCAAAATCATCTCGCAAATGTGAAAATATATTTGCAGATATATAGGCTGGTGCGACTTGAATTCCATAATCAATAAGTTTGTTTCTTGATTCTATGATATGTGAGATAAAAGAATATTAACGATATTGTCAATCCACTAATGAACGTAATAGCATAAAAATTATCAATTATCAGCTTTAGATAATCCACCATTTCACTCTCAGTATAATCATCCAAATAAGTTAAGTCTAAATTTGTTACCAGTCTTACCATCAAAATTGAAAAAATTATTCCGATAAGTGTCAATATCCCTATAGTCTTGCTAAGCTTACGCTTTTTGAACAGCATATTGGCAAACATAAAAACAGAAGAAACACTTAAAATAAGAACACATTGATAAACAAACAATCTTTTAGTATCTAAATAATTGTTCATAACCAAATTCATTTCTCCACTTCCAAGTTTAACGATATCATAAGGTCGTAGACCTTCATAATCTCCAAATATAAATCCATCGTAAGGATTTGTTCCTGGTTTTAATGCAAGAATAGTATCAATAGCTATTGCGCCAAGCATATATATAATAGGTGTAACAAGTACGCAATACAGGAACATACTGAGGAATTTCTCCAAAGAAGATGCAGGCGTCATTGCATATAACATCCCTTTTCTAGAGTCGTTTACATCTTTATAAAGTCTTGATGGAACGATAATCAACGACAGCCACATCAGCAGTGAAATCAATATATCACGATTAGTATATACTCCATCAGAAACGTATGTCATTATCCAGAAAATGACAGGTATCGACCACAATACCACCAAGGTCCAGCCGAAGTTTCGGAAATAATTCATTCCATCACGTCTCACGACATTACCGAATCTTTTTATATCAAATGTATTGTTCATAATGTTTATTTTTTTAAGGTCAACGGACAACAGTCAACAGACAACAGACTTTGGGTATACTTGCTGATAGCTGACCGCTAATTTTCAAATTTCAATTTTCAATTTTCAATTTTCAACTTTTACAAAGATTTCTCTAATCTTCTTCTTATTACATCTCACTGCATTAAACAGTGCCTCAACATTGACTTTGCTTTCCATGTTAAAAGTATTCGGAAGCACGTTGATGTAACCGCCAGGCATCATTTCAGAATAGAGAGCCTCATCTGATTTCTCCGCACCATATTCAAAATAAAGTCGTTGAGAAATCTCTTCAAATGTCGCATTAAGAAGAACCTCGTCATGGTCTAAAATCACTATTGGGTCGATGAGGTTTTCCACGTCCTTCACCTGATGTGTAGAAATTATTATTGTAGGGACGCGATTAATCTCGTCAGTACTATTTTCATTAGCGTCCGTACTATGCTGCAATATCACTTTTCTAAACAAAGCCTTCGACGGAATATCGAGTCCGTTTGTAGGTTCATCAAGAAGCAGATAATCAGTACGAAGCGAGAGCGCACATGCTAACAATGATTTCTTCTTCTGTCCGTACGACATCGCATTGAATTTCTTATTGGCATCGACTTCCAATTCTTTCATCAGATTCAAGAAATAAGAATGGTCGTAACGAGGATAAAACACACCTAATTTATTAATGAATTTCTCAGGTGTAGTATCTTCTGTTATGACTTCTTCCGGAAGGTAAAAAATATTCTGCAAGAAATAAGGATTTCTTTCTGAAGGGATGAAATCATCTATCATACAAGTTCCGCTTTTGGGAAATTGAAGTCCGCTGATGATTTTCAGGAGCGTTGTCTTTCCCACGCCGTTTTCGCCGAGGAGACCATAGACGTTGCCTTCTTTAAATTCAAGGCTGATGTTTTTGAAGACCGCCACATTCTTGTAGCTGAAGTCTAGGTTGTTTATTGTTATCATTGGTTTAAAGTTTAAAGTTAATAGTTAATAGTTAATAGTTAATAGTTAATAGTTAATAGTTAATAGTTAATAGTTAATAGTTAATAGTTAAT
>JBGVQR010000028.1:0-14671 GCA_045127605.1 Candidatus Limimorpha sp.
TTCAACTCCGACTGCGTTAGGGATTGGAGCGGCATCCTTTTGGAGCGCAGCGGAAAAAGATATAGCGGAAAGCCCGACGGCTTTGCCGGAACGCCCAAAGAAAGGAGCAGTCATCTAGACTTTGCGAGATAAACACTAAAATTCGTGAAGATTCGTGAATTTTAGTGGACAAAAAATCGTGGACAAAAAAATAAGGTATGTCACAATCAGTGGCATACCTTGTTTATTTTTGAGACGCATCAATGTGTGTTTAATTTAAAGGAAACATTGATACGTCTCTACTTTGTCTTATTGCATTTTTGCGAAATGTTGATAGAAAGCGATGATTGTCTCGATTCCTTTGAAGAAGTGGTCGACTCTGTAGTTTTCGTTAGGTGAGTGGATAGCATCTGAACCTAAGCCGAAGCCCATCAAGATAGACTTGAGACCTAATACTCTTTCGAAGGCAGAGATGATTGGGATACTGCCGCCGCTCTTCATTGGGATAGGACGTTTGCCGTATGTGTCCATATAAGCTGCTTCTGCTGCCTTGTATGCTGGCAAGTCGATAGGACAGCCGTAAGCTTGTCCGCCGTGCATTGGAGTAACTTTCACTGTAACATATTCAGGAGCTACGCTTTCGAAATATTCTTTGAATAATACAGAAATCTTTTCGTGGTCTTGGTTAGGAACCAAGCGGCATGAAATCTTGGCGTATGCCTTTGAAGGAAGAACTGTCTTTGAGCCTTCACCAGTGTAGCCGCCCCAGATGCCGCAGAGGTCGAATGTTGGACGGATGCCGACTCTTTCGATAGTGGTGAATCCGTTTTCGCCGCGTAATGCATTGACGCCGACGCCAGCTTTGTATTCTTCTTCGCTATATGGAGCCATGTTGAGCAACTCACGTTCTTCAGCTGTTGCCTCGACAACGTCATCGTAGAAACCTGGAATTGTGATGTGGTTGTTTTCGTCCATGACCTTAGCAACCATCTCGCATAATGTGTTGATAGGGTTTGCTACTGCGCCGCCGAACAATCCTGAGTGAAGGTCAGCGTTAGGACCTGTTACTTCTACTTCCCAATATGCTAAGCCACGTAAACCTGTTGTGATAGATGGTGTTTCGTGGTCTATCATGCTGGTGTCAGAAACCAAGATGATGTCAGCCTTGACTAAGTCTTTGTTTGTCACAATCCATTTTGCGAGGCTGCCAGAACCTATTTCTTCTTCGCCTTCAATCATGAACTTGACGTTACATGGCAATGTGTTTGTCTTTACCATTGTCTCGAATGCCTTGGCGTGCATGAAAGCCTGACCTTTGTCGTCGTTAGCGCCACGAGCCCAGATCTTGCCGTCTTTGATGACTGGTTCAAATGGGTCGGTGTTCCATAATTCTATTGGGTCGACTGGCATGACATCATAGTGACCATAAACTAAAACTGTAGGAAGTTTTGGGTCGATGATTTTTTCGCCGTAGACAACAGGATTGCCTTCTGTTGGCATAACTTCAGCCTTGTCAGCGCCAGCTGCTAAGATGCTGTCTCTCCAGTATTCAGCGCATTTTATCATGTCGCCTTTGTGTTCTGTCTGTGAACTGATTGAAGGGATACGGATTAAACCGAATAACTCTTCTAAGAAACGATTTTCGTTTTCCTTGATGTAAGAATTTGTGATTTCCATTTTTTAATATTTATATTTTTAATTTAACTAGTTTCTTTTTTTTAATCATACGGCGAGGCCGTACGTTATATATGTTTAAGCCCTTCGAGCTATATGGTAACGTTATTTCTTTATTTTTATTATTACGCTTCGACAAGCTCAGCGACCATCCCTTCCTCAGACCCTCAGTTCCTCAATTCCTCAATTCCTCAATTCCTCAGATCCTCATACCCTCAGTTCCCACTTTAACATCCTTTCCATCAAACACTGCATAAGAGAAATCCCGAATCCAGTTGCCGACTACCGTTACGGTTGCGCCGTTATCGACTTTATATTGCATAGGCTTATGCTGATGGCCGAAGACGAAATAATCTATGTCAGGATTTTCTTTGACGCATTCTTGTGCGTATTTATAAAGCATTGTGTCTTCAACGACGGAGTAGTAATTACCTTCGGCTTCTTTCTTAAGTTTTTTAGCTCTATGATTATGCGACCATTTCAATGCAAGTCCGATTCCAAGGTCAGGGTGAAGCCATCTGAATAGAAATTGGTTGAACTTACATTCAAAGACCTTTTTCAAGAATTTATAACCTTTGTCGCCGGGACCTCTGCCGTCGCCATGGACGAGGAAAAATTTCTTGTCTTTCAATGTCATTATCGTTGGCTCGCGATGAACTATTATTCCTACTTCTTTTTGCAGATAGTCGAAAGTCCAGAGGTCGTGGTTGCCAGCGAACAGATGAATAGGAATTCCAGCGTCGATGAGTTGTGACAATTTTCCTAATAATCGTACATATCCGCGAGGGATTACAGTCTTGTATTCGAACCAAAAATCGAAGAGGTCGCCCATGAGGAAAATAGCCTCAGCATCGTCTTTTATGGAATCTAAAAAACGAACTAGCTTCAGTTCTCTTTGGTGTGAGTCTTCAAGAGTCGGTACGCCCAAATGAAGGTCGGTGATGAAATAAATCTTCTTCTCTGTCATGTTTCCTCAAAAATTAAATCATCACTGCAAATTGTTTTTTACATAGTTTAAAATCTCGTCATTGAAACTATTGCCTTCTTCCTTGTGGAATTTGATTCTGATAGGCAAGACGAAGACGGGGATGTCATCGAATCTACTTACAAAAGAAGAGTTTATCAATCTCATAGCATCTTTTTCAGTTGTGATTATGACTTTGCTTTTGCCTATCATACTATTATATCTTTCAATAATCATATCAATGTCTTTTTCTGTAAAGTTATGATGATCATTGAATTTAATTTTTGATATGGTATTATATTTTTTCTTCAGATAATCTTCTAGAGAATAAGTGTTTGCTATTCCGCAAAGAATAAGTGCAGTCTTTGTTTCTTTGATGTCGGTTTCGTGGCTTATTTTACTGAAAGGCTTGAAGTCAAGGTATTCGATATAAGAATAGAATATCTTTTGGTGAGGTAGAGGCTTCAAGCTACTTTCTACGTCGCGTCTGTAATATGGTGTTATCACATTGGGAGATTTTGTAGCGACGATGATATCTGCTCTTTGTGCAGCTTTCTTGATATCTCTTAAGTTACCGGCAGGAACCAAATTGTTCTTGCTGTATAAATCGTAGTAGTCTGTCAATAAGATGCTTAGTCCTGGTTTTATCTTTCTATGTTGATAAGCATCGTCGAGGAGTACGACTTGAGGAGGATTCTCTTCTTGAAGAAGTCGTTCCATTCCTTCGCAGCGTTTTTCATCTACAGCGACTTTTATGTCTTTGAACTTCTTGAAATATTGTAGAGGCTCGTCGCCGATGTCGTGATGAGTATGACTTTCATCAGCTAAGATGAAGCCTTTGGTGTCACGTCCGTAGCCACGACTTAAAATAGCAATTTTATAGTTTTCAGATAGTAGATTTGTGAGATATTCTATGTGAGGAGTCTTGCCTGTTCCTCCAAGATTAAGATTGCCTACGCAGATGTTAGGAATATCGTAACTCTTTGATTTTAATATTTTCCAATCGTATAGCTTATGTCTTAAAAATAAGACAATGGAATATAGAAACGATATGGGCAATAGCAATCTTTTCATAATTTTTATCAATCGAACAAATTTACAATTATTTTCTTGAAAAACAAACTATAAATGACAAAAAAATCGTATTTTAGCAAAAAAATAAAAATGAATAAAGTCTCTGAAATTTTGTCTTATATAACAGAAGTCGCGCCTATTCATTGGCAGGAGAGCTATGATAATTCCGGACTTCTTGTTGGAGATGCTAATGCTTTGGTAGATAAAGTGTTGTTGACATTAGACCTTACCGAACAAGTTATTGATGAGGCAATAGAGAATTCATTTCATCTGGTGATAAGCCATCATCCTTTGATTTTTAAAGGATTGAAAAACATCCTTGTCGATGACACCACGGGAAGAATCATCACCAAGGCTATCAAGCACGACATTTCAATTGCAGCGATGCATACCAATATCGACAATAGTTACTATGGCGTGAATCGTGCCTTGGCAGAACAGCTTGGCTTGAATGATTTAAATATCCTTCACCCAAACAACTCAGCAACTCAGACCCTCAGCAACTCAGCAACTCAAACAGGAAGCGGGATGGTCGGTGTTTTTGAGACAGAAATGACAGAGAACGATTTCTTAAAATTAATTAAGGAAAAACTAAATGTCGGTGCGTTGCGTCATTCGGAATTATTGAATAAGCCAATCAAAAAAGTCGCAATATGCGGTGGCTCAGGAGCATTCTTGTTGAATGATGCAAAATGTTGTGGGGCAGATGCTTACATTACAGCTGACTTGAAATACCATGATTTCTTTGATGCTGATAATGAAATACTTGTGGTTGATGCTGGACATTTTGAAACAGAACAGTTCACAAAACAATTATTTGCTGATATTATTCTCAAAAAAAATCCTAAATTTGCAGTCCAAATTTCGAGGGTGAATACGAACTCCGTAAATTACTTTGTTTAATATTAAATTTATATAGATATATGGAAAACTTAAAACACAACGCTGAAGAACAAGAAATTACTGTTGAAAGAAAACTTATCGAATTGTATACTTTACAACAGATTGATTCTAAGATAGATAAAATCCGTATCATCCGCGGTGAATTGCCTCTCGAAGTTCAAGACCTCGAAGACGAAATAGCTGGTATGGAAACTCGTATCGCTAAGTTCAACGAAGAATTGGAAAAATATTCTAACGACATCGTTGAATACAAAAACAAAATCAAAGAAGCTACTTCTCTCATCAAGAAATACGAAGAGCAACAAAATAACGTTCGCAACAATCGTGAGTATGAGTCATTGACAAAAGAAATCGAATATCAATCATTAGATATTCAACTTTGTGAAAAACGTATCAACGATGCAACAAAGAAATCAGAGATGTTGAAGATATCTTTGAATGAAACAAACACTCGTCTCGAAGAACGCAAAGGCGACTTAGAACTCAAGAAAAACGAATTGTCATCAATCGTTGAAGAAACTGAAAAAGAAGAACAAGAACTTATGGTTCGCTCACAAGAAAGTGAACAACTCATCGAAGAACGTCTTCTTACAGCATACAAACGTATCAGAAAAAATGCTCGCAACGGTTTAGCAGTTGTTAAGATTGAACGTGACGCTTGTGGCGGTTGCTATAACAAAATTCCACCTCAACACCAACTCGATATCCGTATGCACAAGAAAATCATCGTTTGTGAATATTGCGGCCGTATCTTAATCGACCAAGATATCGTTGATATGTATCACAACGAAGCACAAGATTGATTTTAATCATATAAAATGAAAAAGGTTGTCAATTTTACTTGGCAACCTTTTTTTTTGTTTGTGAGTAAATTGTTTTTATCAATACAGCTTCAATTTCAAGGAAACTACTAGGCTATGTATGTTTGTTTTCTCGTTGACGATTAATCCTGGAGCTACATCGTTGTAGTAGTTTGTATATTGTGAATATAAGTTGTAGTTATGATTTTGCAGAGTATATGCATAAGCGAAATCTATAGTCAGAAAATGTTGTGTATAACCGATTCCGCATGACAAAGAATTTCTCATATAGTCAGTGTCATGGATTCCGTAAGGGCTGCCATAGAAGGAGTAGCCGCCTCTGAAACACATATTTCTATAACGCCATTCAGTTCCAAGTCGGAGGTTCATCGTAGGCTTGAATGTCTCGGAAATGTAATTGTTGTATTCGCTGTAATCGTATTCGTAATCTGATATTCTTATCTTACTATAGTCGACGAACTCGCAGTCGGCTGTTATCATTCCGAAGTTGCCGAATATGAATGCAAGGCTTCCATTAGCACGCCATGGTGTCATCAAAGAATAGCTGAAATAGGATGTAGGTACGTTTAACTCGTAAGCACCGATGTCTAGATGTGAGTAAGTCCATGTCTTCCAGCTGTCGGTAAGGTTATACAAGGTAGGAGTGTGGAATGCAGCTCCAAGACGCAACCATTTGCATGGATATGCAATAATACCGAGTTTGCTGTTGACTCCCCAGCCGGTAGTGTAGAGAACTTCTTCTTGTAACCAATAATATTCTCTTGAGTTTAATTCGAATTCTTCTTTGTATTCGCTAATCTTTTTGCTTGAAACCTGAGGCAAATTGATAGCAACACCGAGGAATAGTTTGTCGCTGAAGTTGATGCTTGTTGTAACGGTCCATTCGTTTGTTCCACCCCAAGAGCTTACGCCTCGTAGTTGCCGCAATCCTCCGGCAGGAACGGGTGTTGTTAATAATCCGTCAGCTTCGAAGTTGATGAGATATGTCTCCCATAATGGATATATGTAAGTAGGAGAATAAGATTCCAAATCTTTTCTGTTGTATATTTTGTTGTCGATGATTTCGGCGAAATATGCGTCTATCAAAGAGTTGCTATCGTTATATCCTTCGACGAAAATCTTATTGGTGAAGTTGTTGGTTCTGTTCATACCGAACGCACAGTTCACTACATTGTCATAGTCTTTGTCGATTCCTACATAACCGACATTGTTTACCGACAGTTTAGCTTTTGAATCGCTAACCTTGCTGCCGTTCAATTCCGACGTGGTGTATGTCGTGTTTATTGTAGGCGTGAAAGTGAATGTAGGTTTTCTGAACAAACCCAAACCAGCAGGGTTAATGCTGATAGAGGAGAAGTCTTGTCCTACTGCGCCCATGGCGTTACCCATTGCCATGCTTTTCGCTGTGCCTTGATAATATGATGTGGATAGGTTGTACACGTCATAGATGTTTTGTCCGCAGATGCAGAGAGGCACTAATGCTAGTAATGTCAAAAATATCTTTTTCATAATTAATGGTTTTTATCGTCTTGCGCCGCTAGATATAGAGCTGCCTCCAATGCTTCTGCTTCCTGAAGAACTGCTGTTGAAGCTTCCGCTGCTTCTTGATGAAGAGCTGCTGCTAGGTCTGCTTATGCTAGAACTGTTTCTGTTTGAAGAGCTGCTACTAGGTCTGCTTACGCTAGAGCTGTTTCTGTTTGAAGAGCTGCTGCTAGGTCTGCTTACGCTAGAGCTATTTCTGTTTGAAGAGCTGCTGCTAGGTCTGCTTACGCTAGAACTGTTTCTGTTTGAAGAGCTGCTGCTAGGTCTGCTTACGCTAGAGCTGTTTCTATTTGAAGAGCTGCTGCTAGGTCTTACATATTCCGAGCTTGAGCGAACTTGACGGTTGCTGCTTGCTGGTACGTATGATTTGCGTTCTGAAGATGATGATGGTCTTACAGAAGAGCTGCTGCTTGATGGACGTGAGCTGCTAGAAGGACGAGCTGTACTTGATGGTCTTGAATTGCTCGATGGTCTCGCGCTGCTTGATGGTCTTGAAGATGGAGCAGATGCTGATATCCCTGCTGATGCTGGTCTTTTTGTAGTTCCTGCGACATGTAATCCACCTTGGCCGTTAGGTCTTGGCTTGGTGATAGGGGCGAGACCTCCTCCAGGATGTGGCTTGTGTCCGTGTCCTGGCTTGTATGATGGATATGAAGGATAAATAGGATATACAGGATAATATGGGTAATAATGATGATGATGGTAACAATAAGGTGTCCACCACCAGTCGTAATACCAATTATAATAATAAGAGTTATAATAATATGAAGGGTAGTAGTGGTAAGGATAGCCGTAGCTGAATCCGAAGGAAGCTCCGTAAGGGTAGCCTAAGCCAATATATACGCTTGTGTTCCAATCGTCGTCATCATCATCGTCATAATAGTAATCGTAGGTGTCTTCGAGATAACTATAATTGGAAGAGTTCTTATAACTATCGTCGTAATAGATTTCTGTGCTGGTGTAAACCACGCCGTTGGTGTCGGTCACGGTTTCTGTCTTTTCATATGTTGGTTCTGCCTTTGGCCTTTGTGATGTGTTCTCGCTGTAATATGCTTGATAATCATATTGAGAGTTGCTGCTGATGCTGGATGTGTTGAATGTTCCGCTCTCTGATACTGCTAATTCTTTGCCTGCTTTAACATCATTGTCGAAAGGTGAATAATAAGCATCGTCTTTAACGACATTATTACTTGTAGAACATGATGTTAGCAAAAGGCCTGCAGCGATGATTAAAATTTTAAAACGTTCCATTTTTATACTGTTTAAAATTATAAATATGTACAATTTTTTTTTATTTTTGCACTTTAAAAAATATACAAATACTATACCAAAATAAAGATGGCAAAAGATTTAACATCTCGTCAAGAGAATTATTCCCAATGGTATAATGATCTTGTTTCAAAGGCTGATTTGGCAGAAAATTCTGCAGTTAGAGGTTGTATGGTTATCAAACCTTACGGATATGCAATTTGGGAGTTCATGCAAGACGCTCTCGACAAAATGTTCAAAGACACAGGTCACGTCAATGCATATTTCCCATTGTTCATTCCTAAGAGTTTCTTCAGCAAGGAAGCTAGCCACGTTGAAGGTTTCGCTAAAGAATGTGCTGTAGTAACACACTACCGTCTCAAAAATGATCCTAATGGCGCTGGCGTCGTCGTCGACCCAGACGCAAGACTCGAAGAAGAACTCATCGTTCGTCCTACTTCAGAGACTATCATTTGGGATACATATCGCAACTGGATCAAGAGTTACCGCGACCTTCCAATCTTGTGCAACCAATGGGCTAACGTAGTCCGCTGGGAAATGCGTACACGTTCTTTCCTCCGTACCGCTGAGTTCTTGTGGCAAGAAGGTCACACTGCTCACGCTACACGCGAAGAAGCTTTGGCAGAAGCTCGTAAGATGCTCGACGTATATTCAGAATTCGCTGAGAAATATATGGCTCTTCCTGTTATCCGCGGTATCAAATCTGCTAACGAACGTTTCGCTGGCGCAGAAGAGACATTCTGTATCGAGGCTATGATGCAGGACGGCAAGGCTCTCCAAGCTGGTACATCTCACTTCCTCGCACAGAACTTCGCTAAGGCTTTCGATGTTAAATATCTTAATAAAGAAAATAAATTGGAATATGTATGGGCTACATCATGGGGCGTTTCAACTCGTCTCATCGGAGCTCTTATCATGGCTCACTCAGATGACAACGGCCTCGTGCTTCCTCCAAGAATCGCTCCTATCGAAGTGGTTATCGTTCCTATTTACAAGACAGACGAACAAAAAGAAACAGTTCTTAACTATTGCGCTGACTTGAAGAAACGTCTCGAAGCTAGAAGAATGCGCGTTAAATTTGATGACCGCGACACTCAAAAACCTGGCTTCAAGTTCGCTGAGTGGGAGCTCAAAGGTGTGCCTGTACGTATCGCTGCTGGTCCTCGCGACGTGGAAAACAACTCTGTTGAAATCGCTCGCCGCGACACTCTCGAAAAGAGCTCTGTCACAATCGACGGCATCGAAGATTACATCACAAATCTTCTCGAAGAAATCCAAAACAATATCTTCCAAAAAGCTCTCGACTTCCGTCAGTCAAGAACTGTTAAGGTCGACACTTGGGAAGACTTCAAAGCACAAATCGAAAACAGCATGTTCGTCTATGCTCACTGGGATGGCACTCCAGAGACAGAACAAAAGATTAAAGAAGAGACAAAAGCTACTATCCGCTGCATTCCTTTGGATGACGACTATGAAGATGGCAAATGCATCTATTCAGGTCAGCCTTCAAAACGCCGCGTGATATTCGCAAGAGCTTATTGATATTAAGACTCCAAGTCGCCAAGACATCGAGTCACCAAGTAGAGACGCGTCAACGTTACCTTAAAAATAAACACACGTTGACACGTCTCTTTTTCTTGTCCACGAAACTTCACGAATTCTCACGAATTTTAGTGTTAGATTAGTGTTTGTTAGTGGATTAAAAAAAACATCCACGAAAATTCACGAAGTTATTAGTGTTCCTCTCACAAAGTTTAGACGACTTTTTAGTTCCTCAATTCCTCATACCCTCAACTCCTAATTCCTAACTCCTAACTCCTAACTCCTAACTAATAAAGCATTGCCTTATCATATATTTGTCTCGCCCTTTCAGGGCTTGACTCAGTAACTCAGCAACTCAGTAACTCAGCAACTCGGCGACTCAGCAACTCAGCAACTCAAAAAAAGAGCTGCCTTTCATTCAAAGCAGCTCCCTATATCTTGGTGTCTTGGAGACTCGGTGTCTCAGTGACTTAATCAATTATACGGCTCAATAACGCCTCTTGAGTTTGGAACAGGAGTGTCGGATATTGTGGCGTCTAATTCTTTGACTTCTCTGTTGTAATAAATGCTGCCGTAGTCGTTCACTAAAGCTTCCAATCTGTTTATGCAGTTGACGTAAACGGAGCCTTCATAATATGCGAATGCTAATGCATTTTTAGAAACAAGGTCTTTTGCGTAGATGTTGTTTCTTGCGTTATGATATATGCTTGTATAGTCTGATGAACCAGCGACTGTAACCTTTGCTGTTCCGTCGTGAGTTTCTATATTCAAAGTTTTGCAGTTGATATCGATGTCGATATGACCGGAGCCGTGGTGCACAACCAAATCGAATCTGTTTAAAGTGTCTTGGCTGATATAACCTTCGGTTGTCAACTCACCCCATGACTCGTAATTTACCTTGGTTATGCTGTTGTGGTAAATTTTCACTTCTAAAGGATAGTCGTAGCTCCTTATCCAATTGCGGATGTTTTCATTCTTTAAATACAAGGTGCCGTTTTCAACAGTGCTAGTAATTTTCTCCATAAGGGTTTCGCCTGTTGTGACATCAATTCTGAATTCGTCATCTTCAACCAATATTACATCAATGTCGTGATAAACATGTATGGCGGTGATGTTTTCATCAAAACCACGAGTTTCTGTTACAGTTTTTCCGTTAGTAAGAGGTGCTGGCTCGCATGATGAAACTAACAATGCAATTAATATAATGTACAATGAACGGTTGATTTCAGACAACTGACGGATGGCATTGAACATTTTGCTGAATTTGCTATTGTTTTTTCTATTGTTTTTTCTCTCGTTTCTTCTAGCAATTCTTCTTTCTTTTCTTGTAATTCTTTTACTCTTTCTCATAATATTTACATTAATTATAGTTGAAATCCAACGCCAAAGCCGAGGAAGTCGGCGATGTGCCATTGATGTACCATAAGAGTTACTTTACCATAGATATGTTTGCTGAAGTCTATCTTGAAACCAAGTCTCTGATAACTTTCTTCAGTATGCATATATTCTCCGAAGTGTTTACCGACGACAAACATGAATGATGTCTTGCCCATAAGCAATTCGCCAGCAACGTGTGCTCCAGGATTTAATATCTGGAGTGTGCTCCATTCAGTGCCGTTTTTGATGTTACGGAGTATGTCGTTACAGTCGTATACCAAGTCGAAACCGAAACCGAATTTGACGATACGAGTCAGTTGTTCCATGACGTACATTTCAAGGTCGTATACTGATGTATAATCTTTCTGGCGGTAGTCTATTCTTTTTGAACCGTATGACAATCCGACATAAAGTTCAGGCCTGAATTCTTTGAGATATTCGAGAGTTGTCTTTTCTGTGAGTTGTTCAGCTTTGATATAATCTACTGGCTTGTCTAGCATATAGGCTGCGCTGATACCGCCTTTCAAAACGTTAGTGCCTTTGTTTGGTTCTGAAGTACATCCGTTTGAGAAATGTTGCAGACCGCCGAAGAGAGACATCTTGAATCTGTCTGAGAAACGATGTGTGATGTCGAAGGTGATACTTGCAGCGGCGTTAATTGGAGACCCTATACATATATTATAAGGGTTCTCTTCGTGGTCATAGCTTTCTGTGAGATAACCGAGGCCTAAACCGAAACGGATGCCGAAGTTGGTGTTAGCTTTGATGAATGGAAAATAGATGTAAGGATAAAGAGCGAAAGCCTTGCCTAAGACGTCAATGTTTCCCATGCCAGAATAGAATGCTGTCACACCGACAGAAGGGTAGTTGAAGCATGTCTGCCAAAATGATGTGCCGTAAGTCTGTTTCTGCAACGACAACTCGAAGATTGGGAAGTGTGCTCTGTAGCCTTCCATCTCGTAGTGGTGATGCATGTAAAAACCATAACTGAGTCTTAAATCCACTTCCATGTTCTTCATGAAAGACTCCATAAAAGCTGACTTGTCTCCACCTTTATTCTTGCCAGTGGCAAATGCTTCTTTGTTCATGTTAAAGATAAAACAGAAGCATAAAATAATCAATAATAACCTCTCCTTTTTCATAGCGCAAAATTAGTAAATAAATATGAGATTTTTAATGAGTTTTTAACGATTGTTTTTTTTATTAACTCGATGACTTGGTGACTTGGAGTCTCAGTGACTTTTATTATTTTTGCAAAAAAAATCATAATGAATAAAGATATGGATACAAATAGCCAAAAGCCAACGGCCAACAGCCAAAGTTCAACTGAAGCATTTCAACGATTATTAGATATAATGGACAGACTCAGAGTGGAATGTCCTTGGGATAGAAAACAGACGATAGAGAGTCTGCGTCATCTCACGATAGAAGAGGTCTTTGAATTAAGTCAGGCTATCGTTGATGAGGATTATCAAGATGTTAAGAAAGAACTCGGTGATATCATCATGCATATCGTATTTTATTCAAAGATAGCTCAAGACCGAAATTTATTTACCATCGACGATGTAATCAACGGTATTTGCGAGAAGCTGATAATTCGTCATCCTCACGTCTTCGGTGACACTTCTGTGAAAAGTGCTGAAGAAGTGGCTGATAATTGGGAGAAGATAAAACTTACAAAAGAGCATAACAGAAGCGTTCTCGGCGGCGTGCCTAACGCATTGCCAGAACTCGTGAAGGCTTATCGTATGCAAGAGAAAGCTGCAGGTGTGGGCTTTGACTGGGAAAACAAGGAACAGGTCTGGGAAAAAGTAGAGGAGGAGATAAGAGAGCTTAAAGAAGAAGTGGAGAGCGAGGACAAGAACAAAGAACGTATCACAGAAGAGTTCGGCGACCTTATGTTTGCTCTCGTCAACTATTCTCGCTTCATTAAGGTAAATCCGATGGATGCCCTCGAAGTGGCTAACAAGAAATTCAGAAGCCGCTTCAATTATGTTGAAGATAAAGCTAGAGAAAACGGCAAGTCGCTCGTCGATATGAGCCTCGATGAGATGAACGAACTTTGGGAGGAAGCGAAGTCGGGAGTTAGGAATTAGGAGTTAGGAGTTGTTTTATGAGAGGGTTTTTGTTGATGTTTTGTTTGTTGTTTTCGGGAATGCTTTGTTCGCAGAATGTTTCTGAAGATACCACTTCTATTGTAATCAACTCAGCAACTCAACAACTCAACAACTCAGCAACTTATCTCAAATCATACTGGCACTCTGGATTGACGGTTCTTTCTCAGCCGCTGCATTATGATTGGAAAGATTGGACTGTCTTTGGAAGTGTAGCGGCTGCAACAACATTGGCTTTCGTCTATGATGATGAGATTTATAGTCTTGTCGATAAATCATTAAACCGCAGTCAGTCAGAAATTGTTTCTAAATATACAGATGTTTTCGGTGAGGAATATTTCATACTTCCTTCTGTTGCCTTGACTTATGCTTTCGGTTCTGTCAGTGACGATTGTCGTTTGAAGAATTTGTCTTTAGCAGCCTTGCAAAGTTTCGTCTATGCAGAAGTGGCATCAGCTGGACTGAAAATCCTCACATGTCGCATACGACCTTCGGAAGCCAATGGTCAACAGTCAATGGTGCCTGAGCTCGTCGAAGGCACTCTTCGGCACTTCGACAAGCTCAGTGACCGAAACTCCAACAGCCAAACTTGGCTCGGTCCTTTTAAGTCATTCGAAAGCACATCTTTTCCATCGGGTCATGCAATGCGTTCTTTTGCTTTGGCAACGACAGTAGCGGGATTTTATCCTGATAAAAAATGGATTGGTATTGTTTCTTATTCCTTAGCGACAATGACGTCGGTAGGACGTGTCATCAGCAAGGAACACTGGACTTCTGATGTGATTGTCGGTGCGGCTTTAGGTTATTTCATAGGTCGCGGCGTCGTTAAGTTTAATGAGAAAATAGGTAATATATCAAGTGTTGAAATACAGCCTATAGCGACGAATTACGGACTGGGAGTCGTTATTAATTTTTAAGAAAAAAAGTTCTAGTTTTTTTCGATTAATAATGCTAAATTTGCAAAGTCTATTCATAAGTAAATCATTGAGAAAAAATGGGTGAATTCTGGAAGAGAACAATATTTGGTTTTCTATTTGTCGTTGTGGTTATAGGATGTATAATCCTTGGAGGTTTTTATGCTGTGCTTATGCTTGCAGCTGTAGTTGGTGCGGGCTCGGCAGAAATGGCGAATTTATATCCTCACGAGAAAGGAAAGTCATTGAACAGCATAGTGACAGCCATGTCTATAATGTTGTACGTATTCCTCTCGCTTTACTCTCAAAACCCTGACTCAATAGAGACTCGTATTTTTGTTTTGCCAATATTTTTTAACATCCCATTATTGATTGCCCTTTTCTCAAAAAAACATAATTATGTAGATGTAGTTGGTTCTTCATGGCTTTCAATGATATTCGTTGCATTGCCTTGCGGAATCATGACTATGTTCTACAACGAGACTTTGATGGGAACCG
>JBGVQR010000029.1:0-4134 GCA_045127605.1 Candidatus Limimorpha sp.
AGCATTATCATCTATCGCTCAAAAAGTTGAACCGACTTGGGAGTCGTTGCAACAACGCGGTTATCCTCAGTGGTTCTCTGATGCAAAATTGGGAATCTTCATCCACTGGGGCGTGTATTCCGTTCCGGCTTTCGCCTCTAACGAAGGCTACGCTGAATGGTATTACAGCGGATTGATGAACAACGACACAACTCGTGTCAACTTCCAAAAGAGAAACTATGGCGAAGACTTTGATTATCGTGACTTCGATAAGATGTTCAAGGCTGAATTATGGAACCCTGCAGACTGGGCAGACTTGTTCAAGAAGAGCGGCGCGAAATATGTGCTTCTCGTGACAAAACATCACGACGGCTACTGCCTCTGGGACAGCGAATATTCTCCAGAATGGAACAGCGTGGTGGGCGGACCAAAACGTGATATCGTAGGTGAACTCACTGATGCGGTCCGTGCTAAAGACTTGAAGATGGGATTTTATTACTCGCTTCCTGAATGGACAAACCCAATGCATAGATGGTACATCGACCCAGATGATTCTATTGCCAACTATGTCGACAATCACATGATTCCTCAGTTCAAGGAACTGGTTACAAAATATCGTCCTTCAATCATTTTCTCAGACGGCGAATGGCGTAACTCTGCTGAGCAATGGCACGCTGCCGAACTCATCGCTTGGTATTATAACACAGTAGGCGAGGAGGCTATCGTCAACGACCGTTGGGGCCACGGCGCACAATACGGTTTCCGCACCCCAGAATACAGTGCGGGTATCACGCAGACCGACAGGCCATGGGCGGAATGTCGCGGCATAGGTCGCTCCTTCGGACTTAACCGCACCGAGCCGCTGTCCAATTATCTTACCTCTAAAGAGTTAATTCGTCATTTCGCGAAGACTGTAGCTGCAGGTGGCGGAATGACTCTCAATGTCGGTCCTGCAGCGGACGGAATCATCCCTATGATACAACAGGAAAGATTGCTCGACCTTGGCAAATGGCTCGAGATAAACGGCGAGGCGATATACGGAACTCGTCCTTATACTAAATTCTACGAAATGAAAGAAGTGACATTGAATAGAACTGATTCTTTGATAGATTTCAACTGGCACCGTAACTCTCCTGACAAAGCGATAAGCTACGATAACTTCAGCGCAACATGGACTGGAGTCTTCGTTCCTGAAAAGACGGCTACATATACTTTTGAAGTGGAAGTCGATGATAATGTAAGATTAACTATTGATGATAAAGTCATTATTGATTATAATCCTTCAAAGGCTAACGAACAACAAAGTGATGCCGACTTGGCAAAGAACTGGAATTCTACATTAGCAAAGATGAAATTGAAAGCAGGCGAACCTAATTAAAAAAAGGTTTAAAATCAAGAGAAAAATATCGACGCTATGATGCGACTTTATGTCTCTTCTAAAGATATGGCGAAATCGATTTTAAAACCTCTTGATGCTTTCAAGGCAGAATATAAGTGCGAGCAGCCTTACGTCTGTTATACGACAAAAGGCGATGACTTATACGCAATAGCGATAGAATATCCACAAGACGAACTCGTTCTTGAAATTCCACAACCAGATGAAAATACAATAGTTACTATGTTGGGTTGTGACAAGGTTTTGCCTTGGAAATATGAAAACGGTAAGATGATTATTGATACCACACCATTGAAATACAATGATTTGAAAAGCGACGCGGCTTGGGTGTTTAAGTTAAGTTACTAAGTTGTTAAGTTGTTAAGTTTTTGAGATAGCTCAGTAACTCAGTGACTCAGCAACTCAGTAACATTTATAAGAAAGTATATGTATCGTAACGCCAATTAAAATTACAGATAATAAAATCTGTAGCCAGAGCATTCCGCTTGCAACGAAGAAAATGCAGTAGATCAAGCTGGCCCATAACATCGTAATGATATAAACTTTAGTCTTCAGAGGGATGATTTTATTCTCTCTGAAGTTTTTTATATACGAACCTAAATGTTTGCTGTTGATGAGCTTCTCGTATAAAGTCTTGGAGCTTCTGAAGAAACACCATGCCGCAAGAAGCAATAGCGGCGTCGTCGGCAATATCGGAACAAAAATCCCAATAACACCTAACGTTAATGATAATAAACCGAATATTGTTAATATAATTTTCATAATAATTCTTAATAAAATCAGACGTGTCAATGTGTTGTTTTAAGGTAATATTGACGCGTCTCTACAATCATTACCAAATTCCTCAATTCCAAAGTCGCATGTCCGTGCGCCTCTACGCGAGACTTGGTGACTCGGTGTCTCGGTGACTCGGTGTCTTAAAAAATCCTCAATTCCTTAGTTCCTCAAATTCTCAAATCCTCTTCTTATTCCAATTTGCAAACTTCATATAGAGATAGCATATTGCACCAAGAAGTCCGCCGTACAAAATCTCAGCGGTCCAAACCCATTGAACATTATCGGTGATATTGGTCATTATTGCGATGTAGATTACGTAAACGACTAATATTGCAGTTTCTAAATATAAGGCTGCAGATGTGTTGCCAGTGCCAGAGACAGCTTCAAAATATCCGTTGCCAATACCTTGCAGAATTGTGCCGAGACAAATGACATATATCGAAGGTACTACCATTTGTGCGAAGTTGATGTCGTCGGTGTAGATGCTTGCTACTTGAATAGGGAATATCATGATGACCAAAATGATAGGTATGGTGCAGATGATACAGTTCTTCATAATTTTGGTAATGGTGTCGAAGACTTGTTCCGGATGTCCTGCACCTATAGTTCTGCTTACCAATGTGTTTGTCGTAGTTGCGAAGGCGAAGCATGGCGTGATGAGAATCATGTATATGCTTCTTACAATAGAAGATATGCCAGTAGCGGTCTCGCCCATTTTTTCTATTAATATGAAAAATACAAACCAGACGCCGAATGAGAATAGCTTCTGAATCATAGTAGGTGTAGCTACTTTTAAGATTCTCCTCATCAGTTCCGATTCTAATTTGTGGAACTTGAACATTCCAAAGTCTTTGTTTCTTAATGTCGTGTAACTGTATATTGTAAAAAATATGAAAGCCGCGACTTCAGCGCAGAATGAAGCTAAGGCTGCACCGCCGATGCCCATTTCAGGAAAACCTAAGTTTCCGAATATCAGACAATAGTCTAAAAGAATGTTAACGACAGCCATTATTATTGTGGAATATGTAATGACTTTGGTATTTGAGATTCCGACATATAATCCACGATATAAGAAGTTGAAACACACGAAGATGATTCCGAACTGACGATATTTGATATAGTCTAATGCTGAAGCGTAAATGTTGGGAGAATCAATTAGCCATGCTAAAAGCGACTCGGAAAAGAAATATAAGATTGAGAATAATATCGTTCCTAATATCAGGACAAAGAATGAGCCGTGTTCGAAGATGACGCCAACTCTTTCTCTCTTGCCTTCTCCAAATCTACGTGCAATAATGATTTGAATGCCAATGGCAAAACCAGTCGCTATGGTGGTGAAAACGAAATAGAAAAGTCCTGCCAACATAGAAGCTCCTAACTCAATTACGCCAAGATGTCCCAAAAATGCAGTGTCGGTGAAGTTGATAATGGTTTGAGCTAAATTACCCAACATAATAGGTATCGCAATGCTCCATATTTCCTTGTTCGTTATCTGGGTCTTCATTTGAATTTCAATATTTTATGATGAAATAATGTCTGCTTTTAGAGGAACGCAAAGTTAGGAAAAAACTCAGAACCTCGTACTTCTTAAATTTAAGAAATTCAGAATCTCAAAATCTCAAAATTTTTCTGATGTTCTGAGGTTTTGAATTTTTGAGTTTCTAACAAAAACATTCCTAATTCCTAACTCCTAACTAAAAAAAACTTGTAGTCTTGTAGTCTCGTTGTCTTGTTGTCTTTTTTATTATCTTTGTTAAACAACAATTTTAAATATGAAAGGTACTAAGTTATTGATAATCATATTGAGTTTGCTGATATCTTCTTGCGTTTATTCTCAGACAGTATCAGCTACGTTTTTCAATCTTCCTCAGCAGAAAGTATATCTGGATGCATGTTCGGGATTGTATGTTGAAACTATTGATTCTGTGATGATGTCGCAAGACAAGAGGGTTGAGTTTAATACTCCGCTTACGAAAGGAATG
>JBGVQR010000030.1:0-29452 GCA_045127605.1 Candidatus Limimorpha sp.
GAGCAAGATATTCATCAATGGTATTTTAGACAGAATCTTGAAGAAACTTAACGAAGAAAAAGCTATTGTTAAAAAAGGCATTGGCTTGTTAGAATCTTAATAATATTTAAGATTAATTTTCGTTTACTAATAAAATTTAGAATCGTGAGAAAAAAGTTATACATACTAATAGTCTTTTTGTCGTTGATGACGAATGTTTTCGCTCAACAAAAAGATGGTACGTATAACTTTTTGAATATGACAAGTTCGGCAAGAGTGGCTGCTTTGGGCGGAACAATCCTTCCGATTAGCAGTTGGGGCTTGGATATTCAGGCTGCTACATCAAATCCATCACTGATAAACCCAGCGATGAACACTTCATTGTCGCTTTCTTATGTTGATTATTATCACGACATCAACTTCGGTGCGATACAATTCGGAAAGACTTTTAATAAAATAGGTAGTTTCGTAGCCTCTGTGCAATATAACGATTACGGAGACTTCTATTATAGCGATGAGACAGGCATACTGGAAAGCACAATGTTTTCTGTGTCAGATTATGTGATAAACATAGGCTGGGGACGTCATCTTAGCAAACAACTTAGCATAGGTGCTAACTTGAAATTCGCTGGTCTTCAACACGAAAACAATTCATCATTCGCTATTGCCACCGATATTGCTGCAACATATATCAACAATTCCAACTGGGTGTTTTCTGTCGTTGCACGTAATATTGGTTCAGAACTTTCCAACAACTATCAATCATGGAGAAATGAATTGCCTTTCAGCATGTTGTTGGGTGCGTCAAAGAAATTGGAACATCTGCCTCTTACATTCATATTCGTTTACGACAATCTGCAAAAGTGGGACTTGAGTTACGATGATCCGTTGGATTTGGAAAACAACTACGACCCTATGACCGGAACAATGAAGAAGAAAAGCAAAATAGATGCATTTGCCGATAATTTCTTCAGACACATGGTCGTGGCAGGCGAATTGAATCTAGGAAAGAATTTGGTTTTACGTGTTGGATATAACTACGGATTACGTAAAAATATGATAAGTCCAACGAAAAAAGGAGCTGTCGGTCTATCATACGGTATTGGTATAAATGTTTATAAATTTACCATAAATTATTCACGTTCCGAAATGCACATCCATGGCTCTCCAAATTACATTACTATAACGACGAATTTAGACAGCTTCAAATTTTAGTAATAATGTATCTTCAAGAGTTAAAGCTTAGCAATTTCAAAAATTGCCAGTCTGCAGATCTTTCGTTATCAGAAAAGATTAACTGCTTCGTTGGGTTAAACGCTGCTGGCAAGACAAACATCTTGGATTCAATATATTATCTGGCTTTTTGTAAAAGTTATTTTACCTTAACAGACAGACAAAACATACGTCACGGAGAGGATTTCTTCGCCATTCATGGTGATTTCCATTTCGACAACGACGAGCTACATACAATCTCTTGCGTGCAAAAAGCAGCATCGAAAAAATCATTTAAATGCGATAAGAAAGAATATGAACGTCTTGCTGACCATATCGGTAAGATTCCATTAGTCATGATTTCGCCTTACGACAGCGACCTTATCAATAACGGAAGCGAGCTTAGACGCAAATTCATCGACGGCGTGATATCGCAATTCGACGCATCATATCTCAATAGCCTTCTTAATTACAACAAGGCATTGCTGCAAAGAAACAAGCAACTTAAGTTTTTCTCAGAAAACAGAATGTGGGATAGCACATTGCTTGAAATGTGGGATAGGCAACTCATACAAAATGCCGTGCCAATCAATGAAAAGAGAATGTCGTTCCTTGAAGAATTCGTGCCAGTATTCCAAAAATATTATGAAATAGTATCAGGCACAAACGAAAGAGTTGCTATAACATACAATTCAGCTCTTAACGAAAGACCTTACGAAGAGCTTTTGGCAGAGAGCCTTAACCACGACAGATACAGCACTTATACAAATGTCGGAATCCATAAAGATGATTTGACATTCCTTATCAACGAGCATCCTGTCAAGCAATTTGCATCGCAGGGACAACAGAAGTCGTTTGTGATTGCAATCAAGTTAGCTCAATTCGATTTCAATTATAGAAAAATAGGACATAAGCCGATATTGCTTCTCGACGATATCTTCGACAAACTTGATGACAACAGAGTGGCTCAACTTGTAAAACTAGTCGGCAACGACCATTTCGGACAGGTTTTCATCACAGACACACAACGTCAAAGAATCAAGTATTTAATGGATAACACTGTTGTGAACCACAAGATTTTTAAAGTTAATAACGGAATAATTTCTACTGACGATGAATGAAGACGGATACACATTGGCGGAACTGATAAACGAGTTTTACAAACGCCATAACAGAGAAAACAGCCTCGACGAGATGAAGATAATAGAGTCGTGGAAAAGCGTTGTCGGCGGATTTATAGCTGCGCACACCTTAGATTTAAGAATCACAAAAGGGATATTATATGTCAAAGTCGATGCCGATTCATTGAGAAGTGAACTGATGTATTCCAAGACAATATTGTTAAGAAACATCAACAGAGTTTCAGGCACAGACATTTTGAAAGATATTGTTATAATTTAACAAGTTAATACTTGTTTCAATACATTTTTTTTGTATTTTTGTAGCATTAACAATTGATTTTTTATAAAAGAACAATAATAACTTATAGAATTAAAATTATATGATTAACTCACAAGACATTAAAAAAGGAACATGTATCCGTTTCAACGGAAAACTTTATTTCTGCGTTGATTTCCAACACGTAAAACCAGGTAAAGGTAACACATTCATGCGTGTAACATTAAAGAGCATTGTTGACGGTCGTACATTAGAACATCGTTTTGACATCAGTGAGAAACTTGAAGACGTACGCGTTGAACGCCGTCAATATCAATATCTTTACAAAGAAGGTGATGACTTTATCTTCATGAACCAAGAAGACTACGAACAAATCCCTCTCAATAGAGAATTAATCACAGGTGTTGACTTCCTCAAAGAAAGCGACGTTTGCGAAGTCGTATTCGACACATCAACAGAAACAGTTCTCTTCGCAGAATTACCAATCAAGACTGTTTTGGAAGTTACATATACAGAACCAGGTGAAAAAGGCAACACAGCAACTAACGCTATGAAAGACGCTACAGTTGAAACAGGCGCTACAGTTAGAGTTCCTTTGTTCATCAACACAGGTGATAAAATTAGAGTAGACACTCGTACAGGTGAATACACTGAAAGAGTAAAATAATTATTTGAATGAAAATAAATCCACATACGACTCTTAAGTGTGTCGCCGAATATGTAGGAGCAAAGAAAATGATCGGAGATCCAAACTTCGTGATCTCCGGTCTTAATGAAATCCACGAAGTAGAACCTGGCGATATCACTTTTGTAGATCATCCCAAATATTATAAAAAAGCTTTAAATTCTGACGCTACAACAATCATCATCAATAGCGATGAAGTTGAATGCCCAGAAGGTAAGGCTTTGATTATTCACGATAGTCCTTTAGACGCTTTCAATAAGCTGATATTGTCTTATCGCAGATTTGAGCCTGCAACAGCTATGATAGGTCCTAAAGCTGAGATAGGTGAGGGTACCATTATAGAGCCTGGTGTGTTTATTGGCGATAAAGTCAAGATTGGAAAAAATTGTATCATACATCCAAACGTCACTATTTATAACCATGTCATTATCGGTGACAATGTGATTATCCAAAGTGGTAGCGTTATCGGTGGCGATGCTTGTTATTTCCAACGTCGTCCTAACGGCTTCGTGAAATTTGAATCATGCGGCAGAGTCATCATAGAAGATGATGTGGAAATAGGAGCTTGCTGCTGCGTCGATATAGGCGTTACCAGCGACACAATAGTCGGTAAAGGCACAAAGATGGACAACTTCGTCCAAATTGGTCACGACGCTAAGCTCGGCAAAAACTGTTTCCTCGGTGCTCATGCTTCAGTAGGCGGTGTCACAGTCGTGAAAGATAACGTTTCTATCTGGGCTATGGGTTCTGTAAATAAAGACCTCGTCATCGCAGAAGGCACAGTAGTTCTCGCTTATTCTGGTGTCGATAAAGACACATTGCCAGGCAAGACTTACTTCGGAGTGCCAGCTGATGAAGCCATGAAGAAATGGAGAGAAATTGCTACTATAAAAGCACTGTCGAATAAATAAAGACTACAAGTCTACAAGTCTACAAGTCAACAAGACAACAAGATATAAAGACTAAGGAGTTTTCCTTGGTCTTTTTTTTCGCTCAATTATCAACTATTTTTGGTAACATTAGCAGATTTAGAATATCAAAAATTCAAAACTTCAAAAACTCAGAATTTATTTGAAAAGTTCTGAGATTCTGAGGTTCTGAGGTTCTGAGATTCTGAGGTTCTGAGATTCTGAGGTTCTGAGATTCTGAGGTTCTGAGGTTCTGAGGTTCTGAGGTTCTGAGGTTCTGAGGTTCTGAGGTTCTGAGGTTCTGAGATTTTGAGATTCTGAGGTTCTAAAAAAGGCGCCACTATATCATAGTAGCGCCTAACAATTATGCATTATGCATTATGAATTATGAATTAATCAAATCGCTTCTTCCGAGCGTCTTCTCATCTCTTCTGAGATAGCGATGAATTCTTCAACATTCATGTCTTTTATGAAAATCAAGCCGTGTGTAGATCTAATTAATGGGCTAGGATTTTCGTAGAAGTAATTCTTTCCTAATAACAACTGAACATCATGTAACTGGTTAATCCATGTCTTCTTTGAGATGTCGCTGAAAGGACCGTCGTGGAATGGATTTGGGAATTCAGCTTTCACCTGTGACAAATAACTTGCAGCGAATGACTTATCCAATACAGCCAAAGCATTGAGAGAAACAGGAACATACATATTGACTTCAGCTGGATGGAATTTGAACCAAACGTTACGATAACCGTAGATTCTTAAGTTAGACAAGTCTTTCTCCTTGCTCCATTCAGCAACAGCAGCAGCTGTGGCTTGTAATACTTTATAGTGTGTATCTGGACCGCTGCCTTCAGGATCTAATGTGACACTAATGATATCAGGATTTATCTCTCTGAACTGATTCAATATCGGCATAACATCACGTTCAACATTGACACCTTTTGTGATGCCTTTGTCTTGATAGAAACCGAGATGCAAGTGATGTACATTGTTTACCTGAACTCCGTTATAAGCCCAAACCAATTCCTCCTCAAACTCTCTAATCATACCTTTCAATTGTTGTAAGTCAGGAGTATTAGGTTCGCCATCGTAACAATTATCCAAAACATTGATTACTTCACGATACTTAGCTTTTAACTCTTCAAGGTTTTTGAATTGCCATACAACGACAGAACAACGTAACAATCTGTGACAGAAACCTCTACTCATCTGATATTGGTCATCACTTGCTACACTGTCTAAATAATGATATATGTCTTTGTCATATTTATGCTTATATCCTTCTTCAAAGAAATCTGGATAATGAACCATCTGAATCTTGTCATCTTCAAGGAAGTCGAGAGTCATCTTTAAAGAATCACGAAGGAATCCATTTGTCACAGAGTTATAACCAGATGTCATGACAGCGAAATGGACATTATTGCTTGCAGGACGAAGCTGTCTGTTTGTCAATGGCATGATGCCAAGCATGATGTCATCGTGATGTGGACCTGAGTTATAGATAGTCTTGTGTGTTGGTGTTACAGAACCTCTCTTCAGTTTTTCCTCTGTCGATTTAATAACCTCATTAACAGTGTCAAGGCTGAGGTTAGGAATCATACGACAAAGCTCATCATTTTGAAGGTCTTCTAAAGTCAGTTTATGTGCATACTTGCCAATTTTCTTGCAAAGTGTCAGAATAGCTCTCTCTGTCTTTTCAAAATTCCATTCGCTTCTGAAATAATAATTATTAACGGAATCATTGAGAGATGATGCTGCGCCTTTGGTAAGATAGAAACGACTGTTTTCAAGACGCTGCAATGCAGTGGCAGGATATTGTGTTGTCATTTCTGATTCGAGAGCGTTCTTGATGATATGAGCATTAGACTCGCCAGCTGCCATGACTATTGCAACAGCATTAGGATTTCTGGTTATTGTCTCTAATCCAATAGTGATAACGAGACGATTCTTCGCAACTTCGATGCCACCGAGTGATGAAGCAGCGTCTGCTTGTGTTGCGAAATTGGTCTGACGCAAAGCTGTGTTAGAATGTATGCTTGTACCTTTTATGTTAAAAGCCACACGGCCGTCAGAACCTAATGTGGTAACTAAAAATCCGATGTCACCTTTAGCTTTGATTTTGTCATCATAACGAGAACACCAGTCATCGATAAGGAATATTGACTGCTGCTGAATCTCTTCCAGTTTGTTCTCGGCTTGTCTGAAACGCAAGCTCAAATCAATAGAATAATCTGGGAAAACTTCTTCGTATGACTTGCCTTTGTATAATTTTATCTCATCGTTATTGATAAACAAGGCTTTCTTAGAATCAAGACCAAAACCTTCTATGAAGTTTTTGTTTACATAATTATAGAATGAATTATGTTGTTTTGGAGAGATAGGATAGAACTCGTCCATCTGAACAAACTGCAATCCTGAAAGGTCAGGTTTCTTAAGACCATCTAAGCCATATTTTTCAAGGACTTTCTTTGTCTCTTTCTCATCCCAATTGTCTAAAAAATGATGCGTATAATGTATGAAGTTTTTTAAAGATTTGTCTGACGACAGACTTATAACACCTTGTGGATTTTCTGAAGCCCATTCAAGAAAACGTAATGCTGTCAAAACGCCCAACTTAGGAACGCTGTCGGTGACAATGTATGGAATCAATGTCGTCATCTCTGTGATGTCTGATTCCATCAAAAAACTTTGCTCTACTTTTGAAAAAATATTGTTCATATATATGTAGATTAAAATCAAAAATTATTTTACAAAGGTAATGAAAATTGTTATATTTTTGAAGAAAAATGTAATGATATGAAAGTATTTTTAATCATTGTAATTATTGTCCTTGTATGTAGGTGGAAGAAGTTACATTATATCTTCAAAGCAATGACTCTTGGAATATGTATCACTGCTTTAAATCTTTTCAATTCCAATCAAAATGAATTATCTTTCTTCTTTGAAGAACCAGCGAATTGCTGGGAAGAGACGCTGCCATTAGGCAATGGTCGTCTCGGCATCATGCCCGACGGCGGAATAGAAAAAGAAAATATCGTGCTCAACGACATAACTCTTTGGTCTGGAAAAGTGGCAGATTATTCCAATCCTAAAGCAAAAGAAAGCCTTCCTGAAATACAGCGTCTTCTTCTCGAAGGAAAGAACTACGAAGCACAAGAACTGACATATAAAACCTTCACTTGTTCCAATAACGGCTCCAACTGGGGCAACGGCGCAAATGCTAACTTCGGTTGTTTCCAGACTTTAGGAAATATCGAGATAGAATATCTTTATGATGAAGATTCACAAGTCAAAGACAGAAGTTATATAAGAAAACTCGATTTGACAAACGCCATCGCTACAACAGAATTTGAAACCGACAATGCAAAATTCCGTCGCGAATATTTCGTGTCACGAGAAGCTGATGTCGCTGTGATTCGTCTCGACGCAGATGAATCAAAGATGATTTCCGTCGACATCAATTTAAACAGACAAGAATGCGTAGAATATCTCACAGAAGATAATGCCATAGTGATGTTCGGTCAGCTTAATGACGGAAGCAATGGCGACGAAGGAATGAAATATCTTTCAAAACTTACAGTGAATAACATTGGCGGCGAGGTTGAATATAAAGACAATAAAATTGTTGTAAGAAACGCCGACAGACTCACTCTCATTTTCTCTTCTGCGACAAATTACAAAAACGAAAATTATGCGGCTTTAGTCGATGACTTGATGAATGAAGCAAAATCACGCAATTACGTTCCATTAAGAAAAAAACATATCAAGACATATCAGGAATTGTTCAACAGAGTGGAAGTCGATTTCGGCGAAGGAATCACCGACAATCATCCTATCAACGAGAGACTCTTTGACTTTCAAGAAGAAGACGACCCACAACTGGCAGAATTATATTTCCAATACGGACGTTATCTCTTGATTTCATCTACACGTGAAGATTTGCTGCCACCTAACTTACAAGGTCTCTGGGCAAACACAATACAGACACCTTGGAACGGCGACTATCACCTTAATATTAATGTGCAGATGAACCACTGGCTCGCCGAGGTATGCAACCTCTCAGAACTACACAAGCCACTCATCGAATTCACCAAAGGCATAGTCGAATCAGGAGAAGAGACAGCACAAGGATTCTACGGTGCTGACGGCTGGACCGCGCACTCAATATGTAACTTATGGGGCTTCACCGCACCAGGCGAACACCCTTCATGGGGCGCTACAAACACCGGAGGCGCGTGGCTCTGCCAACATCTCTACCAACATTATCTTTTCACAAAAGACATTGAATATCTGAAAGAAATATATCCTGTGATGAAAGGCGCTGCACAGTTCTTCAACTCCGTCATGATTGAAGAAAACGAACACTCATGGCTCGTGACAGCACCTACATCATCACCAGAAAACTCGTTCTATCTCCCTGACGGAAAAACCGCCAGCGTATGCATGGGACCTACGATGGATATACAGATTATCACTGAGTTATATCAAAACGTAATAGCTTCAGCAGAACTTTTAAACATTGATAAAGAATTCTGCGACACATTGAAAAATGCCTTGACCAAGTTTCCACCTATGCAGATTAGCGAAGAAGGCTACCTCCAAGAATGGCTTGTCGATTACGAAGAGCCAGAGATTCATCATCGTCATGTGTCGCATCTCTTCGGCTTGCATCCAGGACGTCTGATAACAAAGACCAAGACACCTGAGTTTTACGAAGCTTGTAAGATGTCGTTGGAACGCCGTGGTGATGAAGGCACAGGCTGGTCGCGAGCCTGGAAGATTAATTTCTGGGCACGGCTCCATGATGGCGAGCGTGCATACAAACTCCTTAAGAATCTGCTTCAACCAGCGATGATTGGCGACAGAGTAGGAGCAGGCTCTTATCCAAATCTCTTCTGCGCCCATCCGCCATTCCAAATCGATGGCAACTTCGGAGGAACCGCCGGCATAGCAGAGATGCTGCTTCAGTCACACGACGGATTCATTGAAGTTCTGCCAGCACTGCCATCAGCATGGAAGACAGGACACTTCAAAGGACTCTGCGCAGAAAACGGCGCCGTAGTCGATTGCTGCTGGGAAAACGGAATCGTTAAAGAAATCAAGATAAAATCTAAAATAGGAGGCACCTATTATATATTAATGCCAGATGGTTCCGTTAAGGAAATAAAGTTGAAGAAAAATCAAAGTAAAATAATAAAATGACGCAGACGTTTGACATCGACACTGACTGTTGTCTGTTGTCCGTTGTCTGTTGACCAAAAAGTAAAAAACATGAAAAAACTATTATTATTAACAGCGATTTTCGCATTGCTTTCGTCATGCGCAGAAAAGAAAGCAGCTGTCGTGGATGCTAAACTCGACATTGTTCCGGTTCCACAAGAAGTAGTGGTCGCCTTGAACGACAATGGTTTCCAACTCAACAAAGAAACCGTCATTGTTTATGAAAACGAAGCAAATAAATTCAATGCCGAGTTTTTGCAGTCATATCTGAAAAACATCTTCAAATCAAATCTTAAGATTGCCGATAAAGCTGAAAATAATTATGTCAGCCTTAATATCGTAGATCCAAGTGAATGTGAAAACTTAGGTTTGAAGAACGACAAAGAAGCTTATCTTTTGAGCGTGAGTCTCGATAAAATAGACATTTACGCTATTGACGCTGCTGGTATCTTCTACGGAATCCAGACCTTGATTCAGATGATGCCAAATGACATCTATTCAGAAGATGCAGTAAAAGTCGCAGGCGTGATGTTCCCTTCATTAAATATCTTTGACAACCCACGTTTCAAATACAGAGGATTGATGTTAGACTGCTCACGCACTTTCTTCGACGTGGAATATATCAAACATCTTTTGAACGGATTGGCACATTATAAAATCAACAATTTCCACTGGCATCTCGCTGACGACCAAGGATGGAGAATTGAGATAAAGCAATATCCAAAACTCACAGAATTAGGAGCATGGCGCGGAGCTGACGAACTTCTCATGCCAGCTTACGGCTCTGGCAACGAACGTAACGGCGGTTTCTACACACAAGAAGAAATCAAAGATATCGTGAAATACGCTGCCGACAGAAACATCAACATCATTCCTGAAATTGATTTGCCAGGACATAGCAAGGCAGTCGCTGTGACATATCCAGAAATCGTTTGCGATATTGATTCTAAACATCTTAGCGTACAAGGCGAGTCAAACAACGTCTGGTGTGTCGGTCGTGAAGAGAATTACGAAATGCTGGAAAACATTTTCGCTGAATTGGTAGAGCTTTTCCCAAGCAAGATTTATCATATCGGCGCTGACGAAGTCAATATGAACTCATGGCGCGACTGCGAAGTCTGTCAGAATCTTATGAAAGAAAAAGAAATGACAGAACTCGTTGAATTACAAAACCATTTCGTAAGAAGAATAGAAAAGATATTAGCAAAATACGGCAAGACAATGGCAGGTTGGGACGAAATCCTCGATGGCGGAAATCTCCTTGAGACAACAATTCCTTACGTTTGGCAAAACTCAGAAAGAGGCATCAAATCTGTAAAAGCCGGTCAGCCTACAGTTATGCAAGTGTCTCAATATATGTATTTTGACATGAAACAATCTCCAGACGAACGCGGTCTTAAATGGGCAGCTATCATTCCATTAGACACCGTTTATTCTTTCGACCCAATAGGCAATTTCGAGTTGACAGAAGAAGAGGAAAAACTCGTCCTCGGTCCACAAGGCGGTCTTTGGACAGAATGCGGTCAGGTTCCAGGTTACGCACATTATCAGCTTTTCCCTAAAGTATTGGTTCTCTCAGAAATAGGCTGGTCAGCTTACGAAGACAGAAACCTCGACTATTTCAAGAAGAGATTGTACGACAGTCATTTGGAAAGATTGTATAATATGAACTTCGAGTTCAGAGTAGCACCACCTACAGTGAAATACGAAGACGGCAAACTCGTCGCTGAAAAAGACTACGACTTCTTAGTCATTCGCTACACCGACGACAAATCGACACCTACATTAGAATCAGCGGAATATACAGAAGCGATAACTACAGATAAGCCAGAAAACTATCGCTTCGCTACATTCTACAAAGAACGTCCAAGCATTGCAAGAGGCGCACAAAACATCGATTTATATCATTATCAAAAGCCAGCGACCACAATCACATCGAACGTTCCTATGGAACAAGACATCAACGTCTTGGTTGATTATAACATGAATACATATTGCAACACAGCGCGTCCTGTAGAAGCCGGCGATTATTTCTTATACACATTTGAAAAACCTGTCGAATGCGAAAAGATTTTAGTCGGAACCGGACACTACGGATTAGCAATCGTCGGACTTCCAAACGCTAGAATCGAATATTCTTACGATGGCGAAAACTTCATCAAAGGCGAGGAATTTGTTTATGATTACTTCGACGGTTACAAAGCAGAAATCCATCCAGAACAAGCAGTAAAGGCTGTAAAAATCGTAGTTACGGGAATAGGAGAGTGCGAATATGCTATATTGCAAGACCTTAGAGTTATGTGATAAATAGGATTGTTTCTCCAATTATGATTTCAAATAAAGTAAAAAATCTCCTGATAGATAAATTCTTTCGGGAGATTTTTTTTTGAAAAACAATTGAAGATTTACATTTTATATTATGCTATTTCAAACAATTATATTTCATACTTAATGTCAAAAAACTATTGTTCCACAAATATCAGCTTGTCGGTGTCGTAGCCTTTTTCTTGTGCGACACCGATAATTTTTTGTAGTGTCGTTTCATCTAAATGTGGTGTTCTTGACAATATCCAGAGATATTTTGGAGAGTTGCCTCCAACTAATACATAATTGTAATCTTTGTCAATCATTAAGACTCTGTAATCTGAATAAAAATTCAAGAAGAAAGAAACACGTAACAAGCCAGATGTGTCTGTTGTCTTAGCCTTGCCTATGGTTTCCTTGAATTTACCATCTCTGTAACCAGCATTGATGACTTGTATATTGCCATTAGGAAGTAGCTTGTATTCTGCAGTGACTTTTTGCATATCACGTTCGAAGCTATGGTCGAAACGGGCTATCTCATACCATTTGCCAAGATATTTGTTCAGGTTGATTGCAACAGGTTCGTTGTCTATTTTACTTGGCGTGAAGATGTTAAATAAAAACATAAGAATAAAGATTTTTGTGTTCATGACTTTGTTGTTTTTTGTATAAATGAAAATAGGTGCGCTTTTGTTCGAGGAAAAATCATTTTTAATAATTTTTAACTATTCGTTTTAAAATAAAATGTATATTTGCAGAAGTCTTCGGGGCAAGGTGAAATTCCTTTCCGGCGGTGATAGTCCGCGACTTCCTTAGGGAACTGATTCGGTGAAATTCCGAAACCGACGGTGATAGTCCGGATGATAGAAGATGATTTGTCAAGTGTTATGTCATGCCCTGAAGTCTATTAATGATTTTAGGGATTTTTTATGCCATATAGACAACAAGATATAGAATACATGCAACGCGCTATCGCTTTGGCCAAGAAGGGCGCAGGTTTCGTTAACCCGAATCCTATGGTGGGTTGCGTCGTGGTAAAAGACAATGAAATCATCACTGAAGGGTATCACGAATATTATGGCGGCTTTCATGCAGAACGTAACGCCTTGACAAATACTACTGCAGATTGTAAAGACGCTACATTATATGTCACACTCGAACCTTGTTGTCACTATGGAAAAACTCCTCCTTGCACAGAAATCATTATTGAAAAAGGTATAAAGAAAGTCGTGGTAGGTCTTCTCGACCCTAATCCTCTTGTCGCTGGTAAAGGAATAAAAATTCTAGAAGATGCAGGAATAGAAGTCGTTACCGGCGTCGAAGTAGATAAGATAAAAGAACTTAATAAGGTTTTCTTAAAATATATTAATACAAAACGTCCATACGTCTTGCTTAAAACAGCGATGACACTCGACGGTAAAATCGCTTCTTATACTGGCGATTCTAAATGGATTACAAACGAGAAATCAAGAAAACTCGTTCATAAGCTGCGTTCAGAGATGATGGGAATAGTAGCTGGAATCGGTACTGTCAAAGCTGATGACCCGATGCTGAATTGCCGTTTGGAAAGCAGTCAGCAGTCAGCAGTCAGCAGTCAGTCCAATATTCATCAACCTACAAGGATTATTGTTGATACAAAAGCGTCAATCTCATTGGATAGCAATATTGTTAAGACTGCTAATGAATACAGAACGATTTTAGCTGTCAGCAATCAGCTGTCAGCTGTCAGCAATCAGTCAAAAATAGATGAATTAAAATCTTATAACGTCGAGATTTTATATTGCGAAGAGAAAGACGGTCATGTTGATATCAACGACTTGATGATTAAGCTTGGACAAAAAGGCATTGATTCAATATTGCTTGAAGGTGGTGCTACTTTGAACGCTGCATTTCTTGAAGCAGGCTGCGTCGACGAAGTCTATGCTTTCATCGCTCCTAAAATAATTGGCGGCGAACACTCCAAATCGCCAGTAGGAGGACAAGGCATCGAACTGATGAAAGACGCCGTTATGTTAAAAGATATTAAGATTGAAACTTTTGATAACGATATATTAATAAAAGGTAAAATAAAGTCAACAGACAACTGTCAACAGTCAACAGAACTTGGTGACTTGGTGTCTCAGTGACTCGGAGACTTATAATATGTTCACAGGAATAATTGAAGAAATAGGAAAGATAAAGTCGATAGTGCGACATGCCAACAGCATCAAGCTGACTGTGTCTGCAAATAAGATTATGTCGGATATGCACATCGGCGACAGCATCGCTACTAACGGCATTTGTCTTACTGTCACTACATTCGACAGCAATTCTTTCACTGTAGATGTCATGCCTGAGACAATGATGATGACCAACTTTAAGAACTTGAAAGTCAACGATGCCGTAAACCTTGAACGTGCTCTTGCTGCTAACGGACGCCTCGGCGGTCATATCGTTTCTGGCCATATCGACGGAGTCGGAACTATAATAAAGAAATACAATGACGACAAAGCGATAAGAATGTCATTCGCGGCAGAACCTTCAATCTTGGAACTTATCGTAAAGAAAGGCTCTATCGCAATCGACGGAATTTCGTTGACAGTCACAGACGTGGATTCATCATCGTTTTCTGTTTCAATAATAGAACACACACAAGGTGAAACAACATTGACATCAAAGAAAATAGGTGACACTGTTAACCTCGAAAATGATGTTATAGGAAAATATGTCCAAAAAATGTTTTCCACAAAGTCAGAGTCAGTGTCAAAGTCAGAGTCAAAGTTAAACCTCGATTTTTTACAAGAAAATGGATTTTAGTAGAAATAAATAACACAATATAATATGGAAAACAAATTTAATACTATTGAAGAAGCTATCGAAGATTTAAGAAACGGTAAGATGATTATCGTTGTAGATGACCCAGATAGAGAAAACGAAGGCGACTTAATCTGCGCTGCTGAATTCGCAACAACAGAGAACGTCAACTTCATGGCATCATACGCAAAAGGTCTTATCTGTATGCCGATGAGTAAAGAACTTACACATAAGTTGAAACTCAATCAGATGGTTACAGAAAATACAGACAACCACTGCACTGCATTTACAGTATCTATCGACCACGTCGACACAACTACAGGTATCTCAGCTGTTGAGCGTTCTATCACAGCGATGAAGCTCGTTGAAGATGGTGCTAAGGCAGAAGACTTCCGTCGTCCAGGTCATATGTTCCCACTTGAAGCTCGTGAAGGCGGTGTCTTCAAACGTAACGGTCACACCGAAGCCACAGTCGACTTCATGAGAGTCGCTGGTCTTAAAGAATGTGGTCTTTGCTGCGAAATTATGCGTGAAGACGGTACTATGATGAGAACAACAGAACTTCTTCAGTTTGCTGAAACTCATAATTTAAAAATCACTTCTATCGCTGACTTAATCAGATACAGAAGAAGAACAGAGTCTTTAGTCGAGAAAGTCACAGAAGCTGAACTTCCAACAAAATACGGTAACTTCGTGGCACACGGCTATATTGACAAAGTCACTGGAGAACATCATATCGCATTGGTGAAAGGCGATATCTCTGGCGAAGAACCAGTACTTTGCCGCGTTCACTCAGAATGTCTCACCGGCGATGCTTTCGGTTCATTACGTTGTGACTGCGGCGAACAGCTTCAAGAAGCAATGCGCAGAATTGAAGAAAAGGGTAGAGGTGTGATACTTTATCTCAAACAAGAAGGAAGAGGCATCGGCTTGATAAATAAATTGAAAGCTTACAAACTCCAAGACGAAGGCATGGATACAGTAGAAGCTAACTTGGCTTTAGGTTTCGCTGCCGACATGAGAGATTACGGAACTGGAGCTTCTATCTTGTCAGACTTGGGAGTAAGCAAGATTACAGTCATGACAAACAACCCAATGAAGATAACAGGTTTGAATGCATACGGAATAGAAATTGTAGGTCGCGAGCCAATAGAGATGACATGTAACGAAAAAGACGCTTTCTATCTCTATACTAAGTATAAAAAGATGGGACACATGCTTCACGTAAAAGAGTCACCAAAAAAATAAAGTGTAGAGTTGAGAGTGTAGAGTTGAGAGTGGTTGAACAATCTGCTTAATATACACTGTCAACTTACAACTTTACACTTTCAACTACTCTAAACTATAAACAATAAACTTTAAACTAAATAAAAATGAATATCATCGAAGGAAAATTAATTGCTGAAGGTCAGAAGATTGCTATCGTAGCAGGACGTTTCAACGAAATCATTACAAATAAATTATTAGGTGGCGCTGTCGACGCTTTCAAACGTCATGGCGGCGAAGAAGAAAACATCGACCTCGCTTGGGTTCCAGGTGCTTTCGAAATTCCATTGGTAGCAAAGAAATTAGCAGAGTCAAAAAAATATGACGCTGTCGTTTGTTTAGGCGCAGTCATCCGCGGAGCTACACCACACTTCGACATGGTTGCTAACGAGACAACAAAAGGCATAGCAGCAGCTGGCTTGCAAACTGGCGTGCCAATCATCTTCGGCGTTCTCACAACAGACAATATCGAACAAGCTGTTGAAAGAGCAGGTTCAAAAGCTGGCAACAAAGGCTTCGAAGCTGTCACAACTGCAATAGAGATGGTTAATTTGATGAAGCAGATATGATTATTAGCTGTTAGCTATTGGCTGTTAGCTGTTAGCTGTTAGCTGTCAGTTTTGTAGGGATGTGATTCATCATGTCCAATATTTAGAGACGTATCAACGACAAATACAATAAATAATGTGTCGTTGATGCGTTTTTTTTGTTAGGACAGGTTTAGGGTACGGAGACGCTCACTGAGCCTGTCGAAGTGCCGAACTTATGCCTTCGACAAGCTCAGGCACCATATGCTAAAGTGCTATTTTTACTGCTAAATACCTCATTTAAAGACAAGTAAATATTCTTAAAAAAATCTTTCCAAACTTGTTTGCAATATCAAAAAAAAGTGTATTTTTGCAGTGGGTAAGTCTTATACGACCAGCTCCTGCAGAATCCCCCAGGACCGGAAGGTAGCAAGGGTATGTGGTTGAGCGGTGCGATATCAAGCTTACCTTTTTTTATATCCATTTATGCTCATTGAACCGACATATACACCCAAACAATATTGGACAACAATATTATGCTCAGGCTTGATATTGAGCCTAATGTCTTCCGTATTGTATTTCATTTTCTACTGGTTCTTATATGTGCAGCAGTCATATATCTTCTCAATAATTTATTTGCTTCCTTTGCTGGGTTCAACGCTGACATTGGCTTTCTTCAAACATAAATTCGTATGGAAAGACTTTTCTTATGGAGCAGCATTCCTTATGTCGTTCGCAACAGGCTTCATCTCAGCCTTGATGTTCAGCGCGATACTTTTCATAGCATACACATTCCTTTTGGAATCAAGAATAGACCTTTTCGAAAACATCGATAATGAAACATTGCAGCAGCTTATGTCACCGCTCGCAGTTTCTTTGTCGATGTTTTTTATTAATATAGTTTTATCGTTTATTTACTCACTGATAATTGCTATCTTTGCAAAAAGAAAAATAAAAGAATAATGGATATTTCTGTAGTAATACCTCTTTTAAACGAAGAAGAATCTCTTCCAGAATTGGAATCTTGGATAAGACGCGTCATGGATGAAAATAACTTTTCTTACGAAATCATTTTCGTAGACGATGGTTCAACAGACGCTTCATGGCATATAATTCAAAATCTTTCAAAGAATAATCCTAATATCAAGGCTTTACGTTTCAGAAGAAATTATGGCAAGTCGCCAGCTCTTAACGAAGGCTTTAAAATAGCAGAAGGCGATGTCGTCATCACAATGGATGCCGACCTTCAAGATTCTCCAGACGAAATCCCAGGCCTCTTTGACATGATTAAAAACCAAGGTTATGATTTGGTCTCAGGATGGAAGAAAAAACGCTACGACTCTAAGTTCGCTAAAAACATTCCTTCAAAGTTCTTCAACTTCACAACAAGATTGATGACAGGAATTAAACTCAACGACTTCAACTGCGGTCTCAAAGCTTATCGTTACGATGTTGTTAAGAATATCGAAGTCTACGGAGAAATGCACCGTTACATTCCTGTAATAGCAAAAGCAGCAGGCTTTGGTAACATTGGCGAAAAAGTAGTTCAACATCAAAAGAGAAAATTCGGAACAACAAAATTCGGAATGAACAGATTCGTCAGAGGCTACCTTGACTTGCTTACAATCTCATTCATTTCTAAATTTGGTAAACGCCCAATGCATTTGTTCGGCGGACTAGGTACTATAATGTTCCTTGCAGGTTTCATAATGGGAGCATATCTCGTTTTCCAGAAGTTATTTAATTCTGTCTATGGAATGACAGACAGACCATTGTTCTATCTTGCCCTTATCTGTATGATAATAGGTTCTCAGTTCTTCCTAACTGGTTTCTTGGCAGAGTTGATACAGACAAACTCAGCGAATAAGAAACAATACGGAATCGCGGAACGAATTAACAATTGACAATGAAAAATGAATAATGAATAATTAAAAATAAAAAAACGATTTAAGAATTCTTAAATCGTTTTTTTGTATCAAATAAAATCCGTGGAGCTTAATTAGAATGTATCATCGAAATCTTCGATGTTATAATCTTCGTCTTCAATGTCGTATTCATCTTCGAATTCTGCGAACATATCGTCTTCATTTTCCCAGTCGAAATCGTCATCAAAGTTGTTTTCGTCAAAGACATCGATGTCATTCATTTCTTCCATGAATTCAGCCAATTCATCATCAGTCATCTTGTCTAAGTCTTGTGTCAACAATCTATGGTCGCGAGCCAATGATCTCAATTCTTTCATGACTTCTGGTGATACATAAAAGTCATCATCGTTTTCTTGACAATAGTTAATGTATTTAGGGTCTTTTTCAAAAACCTCAGCTAAGGTTTCGCCAGCATATTTGCCAGAAATAAATACTGAATCAATATCGTAGAATTTCATAACTCTAATTTTTAATTTTTTTCAAAGATATATCTTTTTTTTAAAAAAAGAAGTGTTTTTAATTATTTTTTGAAAATAAAATATACAGCCAAAACTAGGAAAACAAAACCAATGAGATGATTCCATCTTAATGTCTCATTCTTGAAAATGGTTATGCTTATTATCATAAAGACTGTCAGTGAAATAACTTCTTGAATGACTTTTAGCTGTACCAAAGAAAATGGACCTCCATGAATCTCAGAACCGATTCTGTTGGCAGGAATCATAAAAGTGTATTCAAAAAATGCTAGTCCCCAGCTGCATAGTATTATCAATATGAGCGGCCAGTCGCTGATGATTTTCATCTCTGATAATTTAAGATTACCATACCATGCAAAGGTCATGAAGATGTTTGAAATAATTAACAAAAGTATTGTATAAATCCCTTTCATATATTAAAAATTATTAACGTTAATGCATTTGAAATCGAGTGCAAATATCAGTATTTTTTGTGAGTTAAATTTATTATTTTTGCAAAAAATCAAACATGGACTGGAAAAATATTATCAATAAGGATTGGACATTGTTTTTAGACCGCGATGGCGTTATAAATGTACGTATCATCGATGGTTATGTAACAAAAATTGAAGAGTTTGAGTTTTTGCCAAATGTTATTGAAGCCTTAAAAATTTTTAAAGAAAAGTTTAAATATATCGTAGTCGTGACGAACCAGCAAGGAGTGGGCAAGGGCATAATGAAATTTGAAGATGTGGAAACTGTTCATCAGTTTATGGTGCAGCAAGTTGCTGAGAATGGCGGTAAAATAGATAAAGTCTATTTTTGTCCACAACTGAAATCGGTTCCAGATAATTACAGGAAGCCAAGTCCAAAGATGGCATATTTCGCAAAGAATGATTTTCCAGATATCAACTTGTCAAAATCAATAATGATAGGCGACATGAATTCAGATGTGGAATTCGGAAAAAATGCTGGCATGAAGACAATCTTCATTGGAGATAACGAGTTAAACCTAACACCCGACGACAGATTTGAAACCTTATATGATTTCGCTAAAACATTATAAACATGGAAAACCTTATACTTGTAGTTTTTATTGTATATACTTTGATGCTATTTTTTGTAGCACATCTAACTTCACGAAAATCAAGTAATAGTACTTTTTTCACTGGCAACAGAAAATCGCCATGGTTTGTAGTGGCTTACGGAATGATTGGAGCCTCATTATCGGGAGTTACTTTTATGTCAGTTCCGGGTGGAGTCTATTCCGGGCAATTCACATATTTCGGGATTGTCTTGGGTTATATCATTGGTTATGCAATAATTGCACTAGTATTACTACCTCTATATTATAAATTAAATCTCACTTCCATATATTCATATCTGGGAATGAAATTCGGAAAATCATCGGAAAAGACGGGCGCGTTGTTCTTTATAATCTCACGTTTAATCGGTTCAGCAATTCGTATGTACTTGGTGGTATTCGTACTATACGAATTCGTGTTTAAGGCTTGGGGAGTTCCTTTCTGGGTGCCAGCGGTGATTTTCATTACCTTAATATTAATATATACATTCAAAGGCGGCATCAAGACTGTTGTCTGGACAGATACATTGCAGACGACCTTTTTGCTTTTAGCTGCTGCAATGACAGTGGTGATTATCCTCAAGACGTTAAACATCTCGTTTACTGATTTAATGTCAATTTCTTCTGAACGTGGTTATACCAAACTTTTTGAAACCGAATGGTCTCATAGTAAGTTCTTTATAAAACAAATACTTAGCGGAGCATTTATCACAATAACCATGACTGGCTTAGACCAAGATATGATGCAGAAAAACCTTAGCTGCAAGACTTTAAGAGACGCACAGAAAAATGTAATGACTTCTAGTTTCTTCTTTGTCTTGGTAAATATATTATTCATGTCATTGGGAGCTGCATTGATTTATTACGCACAAGAGACAGGACTCCAGCTGCCAACAAATGAAAGTGGAGTAGTTGTCAACGATAAGATTTTCCCAACCGTTGCATTCTCTCTCAACAAACTGACAAGCATAGTCTTTATAATAGGTCTGATAGCAGCAGGATATTCTAGTGCCGACGGAACACTAACGGCATTAACTACAACATTTTGCTTCGACTTCCTACACTTTGATAAAAATGATAAAATCTCTGAAGAACAAAAAATTAGATATAGAAAATATATTCATATCGGATTTGCTTTGTTATACTTACTTGTGATAATTATGTTCAGACCATTTCATAATGAGTCACTTATAGATAAGATATTCGAGATTGCCGGTTATACTTATGGTCCATTGCTTGGACTTTATACCTTCGGACTTTTTGTAAAAAACAGAAAAACAAACGACAAATTTGTTCCTATTGTTGCAATAAGTTCACCTATTATTAGTTATGTACTAAACCTTTATTCAAAAAATGTATTCTTCGGTTATCAATTCGGATTTGAAATATTGATTGTCAATGGATTGTTAACTTTTATTGGTTTGATGTTAATTAGCAAAAAAGAAATTATTAAATAAAGTTAAAATGAAAAGACTATTACTATTATTGTTTGTCGTGATTGCATTAAACACTAATGCACAGTACATTACAAATTTTGCAAAGAATGTAAACAACAAAGAAACAGATGGTTTCTACTATCATTTACCAAGAAATATTGTTAGAGTTGACTTTGTGGTTGAAAGGACACAAGAAGTAAAAGGTAAATATAGTTCTTATGCAAAAGAATTGTTGAACACAGAAAATTATATCAAGGAAAATAAAACAACTTTTGCCATTAAAGATGTTTATGTCAGCACTTTAACAGAAGCAGATCCTAACATGGTTTTCTTTCTTTCTGCAGTAACAGATGAAAAAAGTAAAGAAACTATTAATGTAAATTTAGAACTTAATTCAGAAGGTATTATCCAATCATTTGGAATAAAGCCAGTTAAGTGTGACTGTGACGATGATGATAGAATAGAATATAGAGCAAACTTACTTTCACATGCAGAACAAAGTACTGACTATTGTTATCTTCCAATAACAGAAGATGAAGAAGTTGATGAAGATGAGACAGAATCAGATTTAAAAATGACAGACAAAGAAATCGCTCAATCTATTGTTGATGAAATTAAGAAACTTCGCGTAGCTTATTTTGATTTAATTACAGGTTATCAAGAAGTTAACTATGGTAATACCATAAACTTTATGATTGAAAGAATCAAAGAATTAGAAAATAAATATTTGGCAATGTTCTTGGGAGAGACTAGCTGTCAGACATTTACTCAAACATTTTATATTACACCAGAGGAAGCTAAAAATGTTCTAACAATAGGAAAATTCTCTGATACAGAAGGATTTAATGCTAAAGTAGGGGAGTCTGTAAAAATTAATTTCACAGATTTATCTGTAAGTCCATACATCAATAAATTGTCGAAGGACGAGATTGAAAATGCCACATATAATAATAAGTTATTCTACAGAAATTCAGCAAATGTTACTATGCATGTTTCATTAGGAGAAAATGAATTGTATGAAAGTAGATTAAGTATATGTCAGTTTGGTAATGTCAGCTTAATTCCAATCAACAAGATGAAATTGACATTCGATTCTAATAGCGGTCAGGTAATGTCAATCAGTAATGAAGAATAAAAAAAAAGACGCTTTTAAAGCGTCTTTTTTACTTTAGTCTTATAGACTTGTTTGTCTTGTAGACTTTGTCAGAATGGCAAATCATCGCCATTGTCTGTTGCAAAATATTCTGTTACAGGAATATTGTTTTGTGGTTGAGGTGCTGCAAACTCAGGAGCCTGTTGCATTGGTTGTTGCATTGGCTGAGCTTGTTGTGGCATTTCTATGTCAAATCTGAAAGGTCTGACATCAGTATACCATTTGCCGTTGAACTCTCTAGATTCGATGCTGATTTGAGCTTTGATAGTTTGACCTGGTGTGAAGTTCTGGGCTTCAGCTACGCGATCGCCCCAGCAGACCAAACATACTTGTTTAGGATATTGCTCAATTGTTTCGATAATTAGTTCTTGTTTTCTCCATGCGCCACGTGGGCTTGTTCCTTCAGTTAAATTACCTAAGCGAACTACTTTACCTTGAATTTCCATTTTTCTATATTTTAATTATTGATTACTAAAGAATTAAGAAAGCTGATTCGTTTCTGATTCTCATTAGCAAAGGTATCAAAAATTATTGTACAAAATAATGTTAATTCACAATAAAATCTTTTTTAAATAATAATTAGCTATTTTGATGTCTTATGTTAAATAGAAACAATATAAGCTCGCTAAGTGCTTAATTTACAATTTAAATTTTTAAAACTACTTTTGGTAAATAATAAACATTATGTTAAATATAATTTAAAAGGCATAAAAAAGAGTCATAAAGTATTCCACTCCATGACTCTTATTTTATTGATATCTATTATGATTATTCAGCTGATTCTAATGCTCTAGCTTTGTCCATCATTTTCAAACGAACGTATAATGTTCTTAAAGCTTGTTTGATAGCATCGTCGCCTGGAACTAATTCGTAAGCTTTTTCTACGTATGGCAATGCTTTTTCATCGAATACTCTTGCTTCAGCGATTAACTCATCGTATTCTTTGAATTTGTCAAGTGGCAATTCATTTGCTTTGTTGATTAAAGCAGCTGATTTGTCGATGTACATACTACCAACGTTGATATAAGCATTTTCATCAGTTGGATTAACTTCAATAGCTCTGTTGTAATATACTAATGCTGAATCTACATTATATAATTCAGATTCTTGATTACTATAGATTGTACCAATGATTAAGCAATAAACTGAGTTTTCACTGTTTTTATTTGCCATCTCTTTGATTTGGTCAATGATTTCAGCTTCTCTCTTAAGTTTTAAGTAAGCATTGATTTGTTCGTTGACAAGATTGTCGTCTTCTGGGAATTTTGCTCTACCTTCGTTGATGTATTTGAGCATTTCTTCATCATTACCCATTTGGCTGTAAGCAACAGCTAAATATTGGTAAACTTTTGGTGATTCGTGTTGTGCTGCTAATAATTGGTTGCAGATTTCAACTGTCTTTTCATATTCTTTTGCATTGTAAAGTGCTATTTGAGCTGCGATAAGCAATGCTTCGTTGTCTTGTTGACCAATAACTAACATTGAGTTGTAAGCTGCTAAATAACATTTGATAGCTTCAGCATATTCACCGTTTTCGTATGCGACAGCACCTCTGTTGAAATAATTAGATGTAATTGATTGAATATGTTGATAAATATCAAACATATTTTGTCTGTCGTTAGCATATTCTGGGTCCAATGCTGGAATCTTTGCAAAAGCAGTAAAGCTCTTATCCAATGCTTCTGGGTCTAAGTCATGGAATTCTGGATATGCAGCTATTTTATAGTAAACAATACCATAGTAATGCCATGTTCTAGCTTCGTTCTTTGTTTCTTCATGTTCAGCAGCCAAGTCGATAGATGTTTTAGCTTTTTGAAGTTCTATCTTAGCAAAACCCATTTGTTTTGCAGCTTTTTCTGCTCTGTTTTGTTTGTTGAGTTGTTCAGCGGTTGTAATGTAACCTTGAGCGTTTTTGTTGTAATTGAATGCGTTGACGCGTTCTTTGTTTTGTGCCATAGAAACATTAGCTAAGAATGCTAACATAACTACTAAGAATGTCAATTTTTTCATTTTATTTATTTTTTTAATTGTTATTTATTTTATTGATTTTCTGTATCTTCAATGGCTTCTTCTGAAGCGTTGGTTTCATCAGTTGATGATGAAGTCTCATTTGTCAAATCTTCATTATTGATGTTTTCTTCATCTAACATTTCTTCTTCAGTCTCAATAATGTCTGCACTGACTTTTGTAACTGCAGCGATTTCATCATTGTTACGTAAGTTAATCAAGCGGACACCTTGTGTTGCACGACCCATAACTCTCAATGTATCGACAGCTATACGAATCAAGATGCCTGATTTGTTGATAATCATCAAGTCGTCACCGTCAACGACATCTTTGATAGCGATTAAGTCGCCGGTCTTGTCTGTTATGTTGAGTGTCTTGACACCTTTACCGCCTCTGTTAGTTACACGATATTCATCTAATTCTGAACGTTTGCCGTAACCTTTTTCAGAGACGACCAAGATATCTGATGTTCCGTTTGGATCTACGCAGATTAAGCCTACTACTTCATCTGTTTCTTCATCAGCCAATGTAACGCCACGAACGCCAGAAGCACCTCTACCCATTGGTCTTACAGTGCTTTCGTTGAATCTAATAGCACGACCTGAACGGAGAGCCATCAACATTTCTTGTTGTCCGTTGGTGAGACATACAGAGAGCAATTCGTCACCTTCTCTTACTGTCAATGCGATGATACCGTTTTGACGTGGACGTGAGTAAGCTTCGAGTGTTGTCTTCTTAATAATACCTTTCTTAGTTGCCATGATGACATAGTTATTATTGATGAAGTCCTCGTCGCTTAATGTAGGGACATTGATAAATGCCTTAACCTTATCGCCTGGTTCGAGGTTGATGAGATTTTGGATAGCTCTACCCTTACTTGTCTTTGTACCTTCTGGTATTGAGAATACTCTAAGCCAGAAACATTTGCCTTTTTCTGTGAAGAAGAGCATGTAGTTGTGGTTTGTTGCCACGAAGAGATGTTCGATGAAGTCTTCATCGCGGGCGTCAGAACCTTTAGAGCCCTTGCCTCCCCTGCTCTGTCTTCTGTATTCGCTGAGGTTGGTACGTTTAATATAATTGAGGTGTGATATTGTAACAACTACAGGGTCGTCAGAAATCAAGTCTTCAATTCTGATATCATCTGCTGAATGTTCGATGATAGTCTTTCTCTCGTCGCCATATTTTTCTCTTACAGCGATAAGTTCATTCTTGATGATGTCGAACTGCATGCCTTCATTTTCGAGAATATCTTGTAAATGTTTGATGAGAGCATGTAACTGATCCAATTCATCCAATATCTTCTTGATTTCGAGGCCTGCCAATTGTCCGAGACGATAAGCTACGATAGCTGCTGCTTGTGGGTCGTCGAAACCGAATTGATCCATCAAAGCTTGTTTTGCTTCTGATGAACCGCCTTTACAAGCTCTGATTGTTGCGATGATATCGTCAACGATATCGATAGCTCTTGCGAGACCTTCTAATATATGAGCACGTTTCTTAGCTTCTGTCAAATCATGTTGAGTACGACGTATCACAACTTCGTGACGATGTTCAACATAATATTGAATCAATTGCTTGAGGTTCAATGTTTGTGGACGACCTTTAACCAAAGCTACGTTATTAACAGAATAAGAGCTTTGTAATCCAGTCATCTGGAACAATTTGTTGAGAACCACGCTTGACACAGCATCTTTCTTCAACTCGTAAACGATACGCATACCGCTGCGGTCTGATTCGTCACGGATGTCAGCAATACCTTCAAGTTTCTTATCATTGATAAGCTCGGCTGTCTTTTTAATCATCTCAGCCTTGTTTGTTTGATAAGGTATTGAAGTAGCGATGATTCTTTCGTGGTTTCCGTGAGTTTCTATTGTAGTCTCAGCTCGTAATATAATTCTGCCGTGACCTGTTTCGAAAGCGTCTTTAACACCCTCGTAACCATATATGATGCCTCCTGTTGGGAAATCAGGAGCCTTGATATATTGCATCAACTCACTTACTGTGATATCTTTATTGTCGATATAAGCAATGATGCCGTCGATGACTTCCTTTAAGTTATGAGGTGCCATGTTTGTCGCCATACCTACGGCGATACCGCTTGCACCATTAACCAAAAGGTTAGGAATCAATGCTGGGAGCACTACTGGTTCTTTTTCTGAGTCATCGTAGTTGTTTTGGAAGTCGACAGTGTCTTTGTCAATGTCGACCAACATTTCTTCTGCTATCTTCTTTAATCTAGTTTCTGTATAACGCATAGCAGCTGCGCTGTCACCGTCGATAGAACCGTAGTTACCTTGTCCGTCGACCATTGGATAACGCATGTTCCATGGTTGTGCAAGACGAACCATAGCGTCGTATACAGAACTGTCGCCATGTGGGTGATATTTACCTAAAACTTCACCAACAACCTTAGCAGACTTTTTATATGGGCGGTTAGATAACAATCCCATATCCATCATACCGTACAAAATACGACGGTGTACAGGCTTCAATCCATCTCTAACATCAGGAAGCGCACGTGCGACGATAACAGACATCGAATAGTCGATGTATGACGACTTCATGTGATTCTCGATATTAACAGGAATTATTTTTTCTCCACCTAATTGTTCTTCCAATTGTTCTTCCATTTCTTATTTTCTTAGATATTTTCTTTTAATTTTAAGTAGCAAAAATAATAATTTTTTTCTTTGCTTCTGTCCTGCCCGTGTTATTTTTTTTAGATTTTTTTACAACAAAATGTTATTTAATGACACATGGAAAAATGGTGTGGATTTTGTTATTATATTTGCACAAAATTTCTTGTCATCTGACAAAATTTACAATTGATTTATTTTAAAACAACTAAAATATATGGATGCTAAATTTTCTCCAAGAGCTCGCGAAATTATGTTCCGCAGTCATGAAGAAGCAGTAAGATTAGGTAATTCTTACATCGGATTGGAACATGTTTTCCTGGGAATCATTGACGGAAAAGACAATAACGTAACTAATATTCTTGACGAATTAAAACTTGATATTGAAGCTTTTAAGCAGAAACTTGTAGCTTCGATAAAATCTAATATTATTGAAAAAAACAATTCAGATAATATACCTCTCACAAAACAGACTGAACGTGCTTTGAAGTTCACTTACATAGTGGCTAAGGAATTTAACTGCGAGATGATTGACCCAGAACATCTTATGCTAGCTATCCTTCACGATGACAACAACATCGTGTCACAGCGTTTGGAATATGAGGGTATAAATTATGACTTATTTAAAAGTAAGGTGAAAAAGAATAATATGAACGAAAGCGTTGTGAAGAAGGATGATATTATTGAGGAACCTCAAGCTTCATTGTTTGAAGATGATGATGATTTAGAAGAAATTAAACCTAAAGAGCCAACACACCAAAAGTCTTCAAATACAAAGTCAAAGACTCCTGTATTAGATAATTTCGGTCGTGACTTGACTCAAGCTGCTGCTGAGAACCGCCTCGACCCTATCGTTGGTCGTGAGAAGGAATTAGAACGTGTGGCACAGATACTTAGCCGCCGTAAGAAAAATAACCCTATTTTAATTGGTGAACCTGGTGTAGGTAAGTCAGCCATTGCTGAAGGTTTGGCACTTCGCATCGTTCAAAGAAAGGTGTCTCGTGCTTTGTTTAACAAGCGTATCGTGATGCTTGACCTTGCATCTGTTGTTGCAGGAACAAAGTACAGAGGTCAGTTTGAGGAACGTATCAAAGCTATTCTCAATGAATTAGAAAAAAATCCTGAGATAATTTTATTTATTGATGAGATTCATACTATCGTTGGTGCTGGTAATGCAAACGGCTCTCTTGATGCAAGTAACATGCTTAAGCCAGCATTGGCACGTGGTGAGTTACAATGTATTGGAGCAACGACATTGGACGAGTATCGTCAATATATCGAAAAAGACGGAGCTCTTGAACGTCGTTTTCAAAAGGTATTGATTGAACCAACATCACCAGAAGAAACCGTTGAGATTCTGAATAATATAAAAAGTAAATACGAAGACCATCATCTCGTCAAGTATGAAGATGATGCTATCGAAGCTTGCGTCAAACTGACAGAACGATATATGTCAGACCGTCATCTCCCAGACAAAGCCATTGACGCTCTTGACGAAGCTGGTTCTAGAGTTCATATCAGTAATATAAATGTTCCATGTAGAATTATTGAACTTGAAGAAAAACTGGAGAACATACGCGAAGCCAAGAAGCTATCTATTGCAGAGCAGCGTTTTGAAGATGCAGGCCAGCAACGTAGTGAGGAATTGATAGTCCTTGACCAGCTTGAAAAAGAAAAGAAAGAATGGGAAGACAAGACTAAGGTTCAACGTGAAGTTGTTACTAAAGAGAATGTGGCAGAGGTCGTTGCAATGATGACAGGTGTGCCTGTACAAAGAATAGCTCAGAATGAAAGCGACAGGCTTCTCCAGATGGATGATGAGTTGAAGGGAACGGTTATCGGACAAGACGATGCTATCAAGAAGATTGCTAAAGCGATACGTCGTAACAGAGCAGGTCTGAAAGATCCTAACAAGCCAATCGGAAGTTTCATTTTCCTAGGACCAACAGGTGTTGGAAAGACATATCTGGCAAAGGTTTTGGCCAAGTATCTATTTGATTCTGAAGATACATTGATTCGTATCGACATGAGTGAATACATGGAGAAATTTGCTGTTTCTCGTTTAGTAGGTGCGCCTCCGGGTTATGTCGGTTATGAAGAAGGTGGCCAGCTGACAGAAAAGGTTCGTCGCAAGCCTTACTCCATCGTTTTGCTTGATGAGATAGAGAAAGCACATCCTGATGTTTTCCATCTTTTGTTACAAGTGCTTGACGACGGACAGCTTACAGACAGTTTAGGACGTAAGGTTGACTTCAAAAACACTATTGTCATCATGACATCTAATATCGGTTCTCGTCAGTTGAAGGACTTCGGACAAGGTGTTGGTTTCGGAACACAGGCTAAGAAAGACGCAAAAGACGAATATAGCCGTGGCGTTATAGAAAATGCATTGAAACGTTCTTTCGCTCCAGAATTCTTGAATCGTATTGATGATGTTATAGTCTTCAATTCATTAGAACGTGAT